>JAFKFP010000090.1:11792-16782 GCA_017308185.1 bacterium
CAACGGATGAAACGCTACAAGGCGCAATCGTGACCCACCTCATTTTGCAACGGAGAGACCATTGCCGACAGAACGCTCCAACTACTGGCTCCGAGCCATCTCTCGCCGGCGGCTGCTGCAGGCATCGGCTATGTCCGCAGGAGCGCTGGCCGTGTCAGCGGCGTGCGGGGACAGCTCCAGTTCTTCGAAGACACCCGCGGGAGGCAACACACCGGCGGGGAGCGCATCGCCCGCGGCGAGTGCATCGGCAGCCGTGAAGAAGGGCGGCACTGTCCGCTACGGCAACACCGTGGACTTCAGCTGGTCCAACATGCCTTACTCGGTGAACTCGTTCTATTACGTGCAGGAGTTCGCCGTCTACGACACGCTATTCCGGTACAACGATGCCGCGTCGCTCGAACCGACGCCGCGTCTTGCGAAGGGCTATGAGTTCAACGCGGACAAGACGGAAATCGTGGTCGAGTTGAAGCCCAATCTCACCTTCCATGATGGCAAGCGGCTGGATGCGCAGGCCGTCGTGGATTCATTCGTCTCGCTGAATGACACGGCCACACCGCCATCACAGGTCCAGGGCGTGGCGAAGGCCTACATCTCGAAGGCCGAAGCCGTCGACCCGCTGCACGTGAAGTTCACGCTGGTACGGCCGGGCAACGTCGTTTTCGATGTCTTTCACTGGTGGCTCATCGCGGATGCGGCGAACATCGATCCGCTGAGCAAAGGCGGGCTTCCGAACGGGAGCGGGCCGTTCAAAGTCACGAGCGTGCAGCCGAAGCAGGGCGCGAAGCTGGCCGCATTCGAAGGCGCCTGGCAGCCGCCACACCTGGACGGGCTGGAATACAAAATCTACCCCGACGCCGCCGGGCTCGCACTTGCGATGCGCAGCGGTGCTATCGACATGGCGAAGGAACTCTCCGCGGACGACGCCAAGGTGTTCGGTTCGGATGGAAAGCACAACCTGTTCAGCGATAAGGGTCTCGCGAGCGTGTACTGCATGGGGATGAACACGAAGGGCGAGGTGACCAAGGATGTGCGCATCCGCCAGGCACTCCACCACTCGCTGGACCGCGAACGTGTCTCCGAGGAAGTGTTGCTCGGTGCGGGACAGCCGTTTCATTGCCTGTGGCCCACGACTTCGAAGGCATACGAGTCGCGTTATGATGCGAACCCGTTCGACCTGAAGAAGGCGAAGGAGCTGGTCACGGCGGCCGGCTACGAAAACGGGACACCGGACGTCGAGGTGATGCTCAGCTCAGACGACTACGGCGGGAAGCAGATATTCCAGATCCTTCAGGCTGACGCCAAGCAGGCCGGGGTGAACCTCAAGATCAACCAGGTCGAACGGTCGGCGTTCTCACCCAAGTTCCAGAAGGCCACCTACCCCGGCTGCTACATGACCACGTTCGGCTATAACGCCACGTACCCGGACACGCTGTTTGTGATGAACTTCCAGGTGCGCGTGCCGAACTCGACAGCTTTCGAGAGCGACGAGTACAAGAAGTTCCAGGCGGATATGGCAGCTGCAGGCGACGACGAGACACGCGCCGGGCTGTACGAGCAGTTCAACAAGATCTGGGACGACAACATGTGGGTGCTGCTGTCATCGAGCCGCCGCCTCCAGTGGGTAACTTCCAAGGACGTCGCCAACCTCAGCATCAACGACTACTCGATGCCGGACCTCGCCGGCGTCGGGATGGCTTGAGCGGCCGCCAGTGCATGGACGGGTTAGTGCGCCGGGCCTCTATCCCCCGGCCCGGCGCACCGGTCTCCCAACGTCCGGCGAGCAAAACTCGGCCCTGCGTTGTTGACAGCGGCGGCGGCGGCGGACTAGTCTGCACGCGTGCCGATTCATAAAATGAAACGATTTTTCCAAACGGTCTCGGGAGCTCCCTCAATGACTTGCCACGGCAGAGCGATGCGCGTGATGGCTAACGGCTTCCGTCGGACCTCCCAGCGGCCCACGAACAAGGCTGGCGCCGAGTGCGGCGTGGCCGGTCGCTCATTCTTGCGAATGGGGAAGACCTCACTCACATGATTCGTTACATCGTCCGCAGACTCGTGGAGGCGGTCCCAGTGCTCCTGCTGGCGAGCTTCGCGGTGTTTATGCTCGTCCGGCTCGTGCCAGGAGACCCTGCATCGGCGCTGGCGGGCCCGAATGCGACGCCCGAACAGGTCCAACAGCTTCGCGAGCAGTTGAACCTCGGCGGCAATCCGTTCGTGCAATACGTGCACTGGCTGGGCCATGCATTCGAAGGCAACTTCGGAAACTCCATCCAGTACCGCCTGCCGGTTGGGCATCTGATCCGCACACAGCTAGAACCGACGCTGCAACTCGGGATCGCGGCGTACATCTTCTGTCTGATCGTCGGGATCGGGCTCGGGATCCTCGCGGCACGAAGCGGCTTCTGGAATTATGTCGCGAATGTCTTCGCGGGGATCGCGATCGGCGTGCCGACGTTCGTGCTCGGGATCCTGCTCCTGGTGCTGTTCGCCGCTCGCTGGCAGATCCTGCCTTCGGGTGGGTGGGCATCGTTCACGGATGACCCCGGCCTGGCACTCAAGGACCTCATCCTCCCGACGATCGCGCTGGGGTGTATCACGAGCGCGGTGCTGATGCGGTTCGTGAGGACGAGCCTGCGCCAGGTGCTCCAGCAAGATTACATCCGCACCGCGCGGGCGAAGGGTATTGGCGAACGCTCGGTGGTGATGGGACACGCTCTGCGGAATGCGCTGATACCGGTCATCACCGTCAGTGCGCTGCAGGTGGGAAGACTTCTTGCCGGCGCGCTGGTCATCGAACTCGTATTTGCGCGCCCGGGACTTGGACGATTGATCGTTGACGGCGTCCAGGCGCGCGACTATCCATTGATCCAGGCGTTGATCCTGCTCTTCGTGGTGATCTTCATCCTGGTCAACCTCATAGCTGACGTGACGTACGGGCTCGTCGACCCGAGGATCCACCAATGAGCACCGCCGCCAGCACACTCGGCGATGCCTCGGGCATCGAAACAACCCAGCGCTCCGGCCTCTCTCGGACAGCCGGACGGTTCCGCCGATCACGGCCTGCCATGATCTCGGTGACCATCCTCGCCCTACTTGTCATTGCGGCGTACATCGTCCCGCTGGTCTTCGGCATGGACCCGCTCGAACAGCTTCGCGGCGCGCGGCTCCTTTCGCCAAGCAGCTCGCACCTGTTCGGCACTGACGAGGCGGGCCGCGACCTGTTGGCACGATGCCTGACAGGCCTCCAGATCTCGATCCAGGTTGCACTCGCGGCGGCACTCATGGGCGGCGTCATCGGCACCTTGATCGGCTATACAGCCGGCTACGCCCGGGGCATCGTCGACACGGTTCTGATGCGGCTGATGGACACCATGCTCGCGTTCCCGAATATTCTCATGGCGATTGTGGTCGTGGCGGTGCTGGGCTCCGGCGTGAGGAACGTCACGATCGCGCTGGCAATCACCAACATCCCGTTGTTCGCGCGTATCTCCCGCGGGGCGATGCTCTCCGAACTTGGCCAGGTGTATGTGGAATCGGCGCGAAGCATCGGCTGCAGCCCCATCCGCATCATATTCAGGCACGTGGCGCCCAACACGATCGCACCACTCGTGGTCCAGCTGGCACTGGCCATGGCGTTCGCTATCCTCGGCGAAGCCGCCCTGAGTTACCTCGGCCTCGGTGTGCAACCCCCGGACCCTTCGCTCGGGAACTTACTCTCGGCCGGACAGACATACATCCTCTCGGGGTCACAGTATTACGTGCTCTTCCCGGCGGCGATCCTCGCGCTCCTGCTCTTCGCCCTCAACCTGCTGGCCGATGCCACGAATGATGTGATCGACCCGGCGAGCCGAGGATAGCGCGTGGACCCCGACGGCAGCCTCGATGGCCGCCGCGCCTGCTGCTGTTCGCCGGCGCCCCGCCGCGACGAAGTCACGCACGGAAGGGCGCCGCACCACCCTGCACATACAACCGATCATGACGGGATGGTGCTGCTCGCGGGCGGCACGTTCCTCATGGGCACCGATAGCGCCGAAGGCTACCCCGCCGATGGCGAGGGTCCCGCCCGCAACGTCACGGTGAGCCCATTCTGGATGGACACAACCGCGGTGACCAATGCCCAGTTCGGGGCGTTCATCTCAGCTACGGGGTACCGGACCGATGCGGAGCGCTTCGGGTGGTCGTTCGTGTTCGCCGGGCTGCTGCCAGGCGATTTCGGGCCCACGCGCGGAGCTGCCGCTGCGCCATGGTGGCGCGAGGTTGAGGGCGCCACGTGGGACCATCCTGAAGGCCCGCACTCTGATGTCAGCGCGCGGCAAGACCATCCTGCGGTACATGTCTCATGGGACGATGCAGCCGCCTACTGCGCCTGGGCCGGGAAGCGGCTACCGACCGAAGCCGAATGGGAATACGCGGCCCGCGGCGGACTTGTGCAGCGGCGCTACCCGTGGGGCGATGAACTGACTCCCGCGGGCGAGCACCGCTGCAACACCTGGCAGGGCGACTTCCCGGCCGGCAACGATTGTGACGACGGCTTCTACGGCACCGCACCCGCAAGAGCGTTCCCACCGAACGGCTACGGGCTCTACAACATGGTGGGAAATACGTGGGAGTGGTGCGCCGACTGGTTCGAAGTGCGGCACGAGCGCACCACGTTGCACGACCCGCGCGGGCCCGAAGCGGGCACGCACCGGGCCATCCGCGGTGGTTCGTACCTGTGCCACGAGTCCTATTGCTACAGGTACCGGGTCGCGGCGCGGAGTGCGAGCACACCCGACAGTTCGACGGGCAACACCGGTTTTCGGTGTGTGGCCAGCGTGGAATAAGGACGCGACGCACCGTTCGAGTCATCGAACATTGAACATGCCGAGGGAGGGTGACTATGAGTAACACGTTTGAAGGTACGGTCGGGCGGACGATCCACGAATCGACACCATGGTGGCCCGCGCCGCCACAGCCCCCCGAGGGTGCACCGAACGTCGTCTTCATCGTG
>JAFKFP010000343.1 GCA_017308185.1 bacterium
TGCGTGATCGAATCGGCGACGATGCTCTCGCCAAGCCCCCAACTCGCCGTGATCATCACCTCGCTCAAGGCGCCCGTCACAGGATTGGCGCTGAACACTACCGCCGAGACATCGGACAGGACCATCTGTTGGACGAGCACGGCCATCCGTACATCGTCGGTGGGCAACCCGCGCTGCAGCCGGTAGTCGAGGGCCTCACGCGTTGTCGCCGAGGCGATGCAACGTTGCACCGCGTCCACCACCGCGTCCGCCCCGCGCACGTTGAGATACGTATCATGCTGGCCCGCAAATGATGAGTCAGCGCCATCCTCATCCACGGCCGACGACCGGACGGCCACAGGCACGTCATGGGCGCCGGCTTTGTGCGCCAGCATGTTGTACGCCTCTCGTATCGCAGTGCGGGCGTGATCTGTAAGCGATTCGATGTACGCGCCCGTCGCTGGAAGTGCGAACCCGGGCGGCACCCGATGGCTTGCCGCAAGCCGGCTCAGTGCTGCGGCCTTCCCTCCAACAACCGTTGCGTCATGGCACGGCGCCACGCCGAGCCAGAGAACTTCACTCATCCCCGTCCCCCCATTTAGCCCTTGTGCTCGCTCTCGTGGAGCACATTGACGATGCCCGTATCGCCGTCGAGCCGGACACGCATCCCATCGCGGAGTACCTGCGTCCCGTTGACGGTCCCCGCCACGCAGGGGATGCCATACTCGCGCGCGACAATCGCACAGTGTGACAGCGGCCCGCCGCTATCGGCGATGACTCCACCGGCCACACCGAAAAGCGGCGTCCAGGCTGGCATCGTCATCCGGCAGACAAGAATGTCGCCCGGCTCCAGCTTTCCCGCTTCGTCCAGCGTCAGGACGACCTTGACGGGACCCGTCACCACTCCCCGCGAGCAGGGGTGACCGGTCACGACATCCGTATCCTCCGATGGGACATGACCAAATCCGAAGAACTTGGTAACAAGCGGATCCGGCGGGACGTCCGCGGGCGGCGGCGTGCCTATCAGGAGAGGTGCACGGATCGTGGCCTGGCGGCCGCGCTCGCGCCGGCGCTGCTGCACGTTGGAGTCAAGAGACCCTCTCGGCCCCTCATCAGCCAACTGCTCAATCTCTGCGAACTGCAGATAGAACACATCCTCCGGGTCCTGGAGCACGCCCTCCGCTGCGAGTGCCTCGCCGAGCTTCAACAGGGCATGCCGCATCGTCGCTGTGAACCGCTGGTCGATTGTGAAGTTGTGGTCTTCCGAAATGGGAAGGAACTGCTGCGCCATCATCAGGAGGCCCTCGAACTGCGGTCGCACCGGCTCGGGTAGCCGCGCCTCGATTTCCCTGGTGACGCGCTCCCGCGTTTCCTGGTGCGCTTTCACGATGTTGAACGGGTCGGCGCTATCTTCCTGCCCTACATAGTTCTTTAGTTGCATGAGCGGCGTGGATGCATCCTCACGCCAGGTTTTGCATGCCATCACCCCGAACTGGTCGGAGCGCCAGCCGTAGGTTTCGAGAAATGCCTGCCAGCGAGCCATGAATTCGTCGTGCCACGGACCATCGTCCATTTCGACTTGGCCCTTCCGCACACGGGCGCCGAGCACCGCCGACTGCAGTCCGGGGTTTGTCCGCACCCAGCGGCTGAGTTCCCAGAAGGCACGGCCCGTATCGGTCGACTTGTTCTCGAATCCCTGGAGCAGCAACCGTGCATCGCTCAACACATCGTCGCCGAGAATCGTCGTCAACATCTCTTCGAGGCCGAACGTCGCGCCCATGACCGGGATGTTGACGCGCATATGGATGTCCCACACGTCCCGAAGGCTCACAACGAATTGCGCCCGGCCCACTGCAGATTCGCTGGCATAGTCGTGGTCGAGGATGCGCTGGATGCGGCGCAACACCTCCGGTTCGAAGGTCTCACGCCAGTCTCGCAGGATCGTGGGGCAGAGCTCCATGATGCGCAGCTGCATCTCAGCCATGCGCGCTTCCATCTCCTCTGGAGTGCCTGTTGCCATCCGCGGCCCGAGGTAGAGATAGCCGTTATGGACTTTCGCGTCGAGTCCCGTGAGCGGCATTGACAGTTTCGAGATGGCCCGGCTCGCGCCCTCGGCGAAGGCTGGTTGGAACAGGGTTGCGTTCATCGGTGTCTCAGGGAGCGGGAAATGCATTACGTCCTGGAACCACGGCCGTTCGGCTTCGGCAGGGTCGTCCCATCGAATAGGGAAAGATGACTCATTGAGCGTGCTTGCGGCGGTCATAACATCTCTCACGGGGTGCGCGCGGGCGCGAATAGGGTCCTCGCGAGCGGGCGACTTGGCCGAGGTTCAGTGCGGCTACCGGAGGACGTCTCCGAGGCGCCACAGCACACTCGTCCAGCACAGACCGCCCTCGCGATGCCAGCTATCGTGCATCTGGCTTCGTGTCAGTGTCAATGCATATAAAGTATGACCCTCGTTTCGGCCATTTGGCGGAACCAAACGATCGTACGGGCAGCTTCCGGGGGTGTGGCCGCGACGTGCCCGTCTTCGAGGGCCGATGCTATAATCAAAACGTTCGTGAAACTGGGAACAACCATAATTGAGCGAGGGGAGGACGACGCGTGCCGGGAACCATCATCGATATGCACCTGCACACGACCAAAGGTGCCTCGGATTCGATGCTTAACCCGGATGACCTCATCGACGAGGCGAACCGCGTCGGCCTCACCGGGGTGAACATCACCGAGCATGACCGCATGTGGGAGTCGTGGGACCTTGGGCCATTCCGCAAGGCCCACACCGAGATCTTCGTCAACAACGGCATGGAAGTGTCCACCGATATGGGCCACATCCTTGCCGTCGGCTTGCGTGGTTACCAGAGCGGCATCCGTAACCTTGCAAAGCTCCGTGAAG
>JAFKFP010000091.1 GCA_017308185.1 bacterium
GTATTGATGTGGGTGACGCCCTGCATCTGTGGGGAGTACGACGTCCACGCCGGACCGGCGCCTGCCTGGTTCGGCACGTAGTACATCTTCTCCGCGTTGAGTTGCTGGATCTGGTTGAAGAGATCCTTGCGCTTGGCCGGGTCCAGTTCCTGCTGCTGCTTGGTGGCAAGGTCGGCGAGCTGCTGGTCCTTGACCTGGTCGTGGTTCAGCGGGTTGTCGGTGAAGAAGCGGATGGGGTACGAGCCGCCCTCGGGGAATGGGGTCTCGTAGCCGAAAGCGATGCCGGTGAAATTACCGCTGAACGTCTGGGTGATGTACTGGGACTGGTAGTTCTGCACATCGGTCTGGACGTTGATGCCGATCGCCTGCATGAACTGGATGTTCGCCTGGGCCACGCTGTCGAACACCTGGCCGTAGATCGTTGCCGGGTACTGGAACTTCACGGACATGCCGCCGGCGCCAGCGGCTTCGAGCAGGGCCTTGGCGTTCTTGGCGTCGTACTTGAAGTACTTCGCGCTGTCCCCCTGGCCGGAGCTCTTTGGGTCCAGCCACCAGCGCTTCATGCCTGCGGGAATGAGGTTGTTCCAGTTGACCGTGATGTCGAATCCCTGCTTCTTGACCTTCTCGATTTCGAAGGCGAGTTCGTCCAGGGAGTCGCGGTCTATGCACTGGGAGATGGCCTGCCGCACGCGAGGGTCCTTCTGCCACGGCGACTGAGCCTGGCTGACGTGGTCGAAGTAGAAGAACGACATGAGCTGCGGCGTGATGCTCGTGAACTGCGTGCCCTTGCGGCCATCGCGGACTGACGCGAGGTCGTCACTGATGAGGTCGCTTACGTCGGTGTTCCCGGCGATGAACTGCGCCTTCCGCTGGGCGTAGCTCGTCATGATCGCGAGCTCGATTTTATCGATGTACGGGCGCGGCGCGTCGTACCACTTGGGGTGCTTGGCGAACGAGAAGCTCGACGACGGCGTATAGTTCGTCATCTGCCACGGTCCGGTGCCAACCGGCGTTTTCGCGATGTCGACTTTGCCGTCTGCCTCTTTCGGGATGACCCAGAAGAGGTTTGCATCGGCCAGCACATCCTTGAAGGCCGCGTTTGGCGTCTTGAGGATGAACTTGACCGTCTTGGCATCGGGGTATTCGAGGTGGTCGACGAAGGCGACCTGCGAGCGGTTCTGCGAGATGTCGGACACCATCTGCGACCAGGAGTATTTGATGTCGTCCATGTCGAGCGCTCGTCCGCTTACCGGTGCGACGTCCTGGAAGAAGATCTGATCGCGCAGGGTGACCGTCCACTGCGTACCATCGGGGTTGGACTCGACTTTTTCGGCGAGGTCCCCGGTGGGTTCGAGGAGCGCCGGGTCCTTATCCCACTGCGTGTCGTACTTCATGAGCCGGCTGTAGACGTACGATGCGAACCCCTTCACGGTGAAGCTCAGGTTCTTGTACGGGTGGAGGGTCGGCGGGTCGCCGGTGGTGACGGACCTGAACGTGCCCCCTGGCTTTGCGTTCTTGAACGGGTCGTTGCCGGAGGCTGTGCTGCTGCCGGAGGCGGTGGCGCTACCGGAGGCGGTGCTCGAGCCGGCAGGGCTGGTCCCGGATGGCGTCTTGCTGGAGTTGCTGCTGGAGCCGCAGCCAACGAGTACGACGCCAGCGGCACCGGCCCCTACGGCGGCTGCTCCCCCGAGGAACCGCCGGCGGCTCCGCTGCAAGCTCCAATAGCGTTGCCAATAGTTTTCTTTCATGTTGTCCCCTTTCCTTAATCAGGCGTCTGGCGCTGGTCCACCAAACAGATAGCGCATGTTACAGCGCCGTTTTCGCGTTTGTCATGGATGTTATGAGATGCATGTTTTTTCATTCCTGCTTGCGATGCCAGTTATTCGTACGAGAGGAAAGGCTTCAGAACGCTGCACCCGCGCACAGGCCCGCACGGTGATACGGTTACAGCGGCGCCACATGCGCCCATATAAACGGCCATGACCGACCAACTCCCCGATGAACGTCCCACGCGGCGGCGCGAGTATTCGGGCGCAGCTTCCACGCTGGGCGTGGCGATGCTCGTGGTGGTTGTCGTCGGCCTCGGGTTATGGTTCTTCCAGTTCCGCGATCGAGGCGGTGGCCATGCCGAGGGCATCGGGGGAGTCATCGCACTGCCTGCGGCGCTGAACAGCACGGGTAAAGCCCCGGCCGCGGAGCAGGGGCGGGCCGCTCCCGATTTCGAGCTCGCCGCGCTCGATGGCGGCATGCTCAAGCTCGATAGCCTGCGCGGCAAGTATGTGCTCGTGAATTTCTGGGCGTCGTGGTGCACGCCCTGCAAGGTGGAGACGCCCGAGCTGCAGAGCCTCTACGCGGCTGCAGGCAAAGCGGGGGCCGCATTCGCGATACTTGGTGTGAACCAGCAGGAGACGCATGCGGCCGCGGCGGCATTCGTACAGACGTTTAGCGTGACCTACCCCATCGTGCTCGATAGCGATGGAGAAGTATCGCAGGCATACCACGTGGACCGTGGCCTGCCGCAGAGCTTCCTCGTCGGCCCGGACGGGGTGGTCGAACACATCTACCTCGGCCCGCTGAGCGATTCGGACGTGGCCACCATCAAGGACACGGTGCTGTCATGAAAGCGCGGGCGGGGTGATGGCAGCTGATGCGCGCCCACGCGCGGCGATCCCTTCAAGCTTTGACCCCTTTAAGTTCGTATGGGGGCTACTCACCAACGTAAAGTTCGCACTGGTGTTGGTGGGGACGGCGGCCTTCGCGGGGCTGATCGGCATCGTCCTCCCGCAGGTGCCCGGCCCGATGCGCGGCAACGCGGCGGCGAAAGCAGCCTGGCTCGAGCTGCGGCGGCAGGACTTCGGCATGTTCACCACACCGATGGACCGCCTCGGCCTTTTCGATGTCTTCCACACGGTCTGGTTCAACGGCCTCTGGGTGCTGATCATTGTCGCCGTCACGGTCTGCACGGTAAGCCGCTTCCTGCCGACGTGGCGGAGCGTCCACCGGCCCACGCGCTCGGTGGGCGATGGCTACTTCGACCGCGCGCACCATCGCGCCTCGTTCACGCAGCCGGGCGGCGCGGATGCGGTCGAACGGCTCTTGAAGAAGCGTCGCTACGCGGTCGAACGGACGCGCACCGACCCCGATGGGACGGTCTACCTGTTTGCGGAGCGATTTTCGTGGAGCCAGTACGGCACGTTCTTGAGTCACCTTGCGCTCTTGATGCTCCTCGTCGGCGCGCTTCTCACGCGCTTCGCGGGGTTCAACGAAACGTTCGTCATCGGCGAAAACACGCCGGCCGTGCCAGTCTTCGCCGACCCGGGGCCGAACCAGCTTTTCGTCCAGATGGACAAAGCTGTGCGGGGGACCGACCCTACCGGCAACGTGGTGGACTTCCACAGCATCGTGACGGTGCGGCGCGGGACCGACACCGTGACCTGCAAGGTAACCGTGAACGACCCGTGCTCGGCGTTCGGGTACAAGATCCACCAGGCGGCCTTCTTCAACGACATTGCGAAGTTACACGTGACTGATGGAAGCGGGCGCCTGATATGGGATGACCTCGTGGATTTCCAGAGTGAGACGAACGCGGTGCCCACGCTCCGCGTGACGGGGCCGGATAACCAGGTGCTCTTCGAGGGCGACCTGCCGCAGATGAGCACCGATACGAGCGGCGCGCTTCCGCAGGCGCGGGCGGTGCTTTCGGTCCCCGGGCAGGACGGCGCGGCGCCAACGGTCTTCGGGGCGACGTGGCGTGTTACGAACGGCGTGCTCCGGCTCACCATGTCGTCGCTCGGCACCGGGGCGACGATCGGGCAGCCAGACCTCATGCCCGGTGATTCCGTACACCAGGGGCCATACACGATCAGTTATGTCCAGGGGCACGCGATCCCGGCGATTACGCTGCTCAAGTTCCCGGGCGCGCCCACGCCGGACACGCCGGTGACGCTCCAGATGCCCACCGGGGCGGATGGGAAGACATCCCTCTATATCAGCGGGCTCGATGGCGGCGGGTTCCAGCTGGCGCAGGGCCGGCCAGTGATTTCACCATCGGGCGATACCTACTCGTACAACGGCCAGGTGAACGCCTCGGGCGTGAGCGTGAAGCGCGACCCGGGCAGCACGTTCATCTTCGTGGCGGTGATCATGGCGCTGGTGGGGCTGGCGATCACGTTCTACATCCCGCGCCGCCGGCTCTGGGTGCGGGTGCAGGGGGCGCGCACGTCGCTCGCGGGAGTGGCCGAACGCACCACGCGCTTCAGCCGCGAACTCCGCCTGATGGGGGCTGAGCTCGGCGCTCGCGATGCGCTGCAAGAGGGCGACCTGGGGGAGACGTAGGGGCGGGGAACGGGAGCATGGTGCGGGTACACCGTGCCGGTCGGCTTCCCTGGCCACTCACCTCACACAGCGGCGGCCGCGGCCTCATCGTCGACGGCAGACGGCTCTGCCTCGGGCTCATCCGCGAACTGCTGGCGGTAGAGGCTGGCGTAGACGCCGTCGCGCGCGAGGAGTTCGGCGTGCGTGCCCTGCTCGACGACGCGTCCGTGATCCAGCACGACGATGACGTCGGCCTTGAGGATCGTTGAGAGGCGGTGGGCGATGGCGATGACGGTGCGGCCTTTTGTCAGCCGTTCGAGCGCGTCCTGGATCTGGCGCTCCGTGTGGGTGTCGACGCTGGATGTCGCTTCGTCGAGGACCAGGATCGACGGGTCCTTGAGGATGGCGCGGGCGATGGCGACGCGCTGCTTTTCGCCGCCCGAGAGGCGGTAGCCGCGTTCGCCCACGATGGTGTCGTAGCCGAACGGCAGTTGCATGATGACGTCGTGGATGTTCGCCGCTTGGGCGGCGGCTTCGAGCTCCTCATCCGTGGCATCGGGGCGGGCGTAGCGCAGGTTCATGCGGACGCTGTCGTGGAAGAGGAACGGCTCCTGGTTGACCATGCCTATGGCGGCCGTGAGTGATTCAAGCGCGATGTCGCGCAGGTCGTGGCCATCAACGGTGATGCGGCCGCTGGTGACGTCGTAGAGGCGCGGCACGAGGTAGGCACAGGTGGTCTTGCCCGCGCCTGAGTGGCCGACGAGCGCCGCGAACTTGCCCGCGGGCACATCGAAGCTGACGTGTTCGAGCGCGAGGCGCCGGCCGTCGCGGTGGTAGCTGAAGGAGACGTCTTCGAAGCTGACGGCGCCGCGGACGTCGTCCAGTGTGATGGCGCGCGGGCGGTCGGCGATCTCGTGCTCGAGGTCGAGGTAATCGAAGATGCGTTCGAACAGCGCGAGCGAGCTGAGCACGGTGACGTTGAGGTTGAGCAGCTGCGATGCCGGTCCGTAGAGCCGTGTGAGGAGGCTCGCGGATGCGACGACGGTGCCGAGGCTCGCCGCATCGTCGATGACGCGGTGACCGCCGTACCAGTAGACGACGGCCGGGGCGAGGGCGGAGAAGATGCCCATCGAGAACATGAACCAGCGGCCAACCATGGCACGGCGAATGCTGAGGCGGCGTACTTCGCTGGCTGTGTCTTCGAAGCGCGCGATTTCGTGATGCTCGCGGCCGAAGGTCTTTACGAGCAGAGCGCCGCTCACCGAAAGCGTCTCCTGCATCTGGCTGTTGAGGGCGGCGACCTCTTCCTGTGTCCGCAGATAGAGTTCGCGCTGGACGTTGCCCACGCGCCGCGCGGGGATGAGGAAAAACGGCAGAAACACGACCGAGAAGCACGCGAGCCGCCAATCGAGCATGAGCATGACGACGAAGGTGCTGCCGACGGTGATGAGGTTGCCGATGATGCCGCTGAAGCTATCGGTGACGACGCCCTGGACGGCGGCAACATCGTTGCTCACGCGCGAAAGCACCTCGCCCGTGCGGTTCGCGGTGAACCAGCGCAGCGACATGTGGGTGAGATGGCGGTAGAGGCGTGCGCGAAGGTCGTACATGACGCCCTGGCCGATCACGTTGCTCAGGAACGTCTGCAAGACGCCCGCCACTGCTCCAACAACAACCAACGCGATGAAGATGATGATGAGCACGTTGAGCAGCGATGGGTCGCCGCCGCTGTGGGCCACGCCGGGAAGGGCGTCATCGACGATGTGCTGGAGGACGAGCGATGGGCCGACGCCGACGATGGAACTCGTAATAACGACGACGAGCAGGGCCGCGACCGAGAGCCAGTGGCTGCGGTGCAAACGGGCGATACGGCGCAGCGTGGGGCCGACCGGTTCCTGGGGCCGCGCCCGGCGCTGTTCGATGCGGGCGCCGCGGTTCATCATGGATCAAACGTAACCCTTCCGCGCACGTTAGGGTACCGGACGAACGGGCAGGTGCGGCGGCTGGCGGGGCGGCATATGCTGGCCAGCATGAGCAATCTCGATCGCACACCCACGCTGACGCGGTGCGGCGGACTCGCAGATGTCGCACCGCAGCCCGTCGCCGAAGTGTTCACGGGGCGCGAGGTGCTGCTCGGCGAGGCGACGAACGTCCGGCGGCTGTTGCCGAATCTTGGGCGGCGGATGGTGGGCCCGTGGTGTTTCACCGACCACTACGGCCCGGACGACATCGCCGATGCAGCCGGGATGCAAGTCCCGCCGCACCCGCACATCGGACTGCAAACAGTGAGCTGGCTGTTAGAGGGCGAGGTGCGCCACCGCGACAGCCTTGGCAGTGACCAGGTGCTGACACCGGGCACGCTCGGGCTGATGACCTCCGGACACGGGATATCGCACGCCGAGCACTCGCCGGTTGCGCATCCGCGGCTGCTTCACGGCGTGCAACTCTGGGTCGCACTCCCGGATGGAGCGCGGTCAACCAGTCCGTCCTGGGAGTTCCATGGCAGCCTGCCGGCGTTTAGCGACGCCCGAATGGCAGCGACCGTCATCATGGGCGAGCTTGGCGGCGAACGGTCGCCCGGCACGGCCCACTCGCCCATCGTCGGGGCCGACGTGACGCTCGAGGCCGGCGCGGATGTCTCGATCCCCATCGAGCGAGAGTTCGAACATGGCGTGCTGATGATGTCGGGCACGGCCAATGTGGTAGGCACGGAGCTCAACGTCGGTTCGATGCTCTACCTCGGCTGCGGGCGCAGGCAGCTCCGCTTCCGCTGCGCGAGCGGAGCGCGGCTACTGTTGCTCGGCGGTGAGCCGTTCGGCGAGCAGATCGTGATGTGGTGGAACTTCGTCGCCCGCAGCGACGAGGAGATCGCTGAGGCTCGCGAACAGTGGATTGCCCGCTCGGCGCGCTTCGGCGATGTGCACGGCGCCGGCCAGCGACTCGAGGCGCCGCCCATGCCGCCCGGGCGGCTTATCCCCGGCGGGCCCGCGCGGTAGCCCCCAAAAGGCGTCTCCCGTGCCTCAGCGCAAGAGGGTTTCGACCCAGCGCCCGAACTGGACGGGGTCCTTCGTGTCGAGCGTGACACTGTGGACATCGACGCCCATATCCTCGTACTCGCGGAGCTGAGCGAGGCACTGGTCCGCGTTCCCGGCGAACCCGAGGTCATCGAGCATGTGCGCGGGGATGGCTGCGGCGCCGGCCTGCGAGCCCTGCTCATTGAACACGCGGCGGATGTGCGCGACCTCGTCGCTGTACCCGAACCGGGAGAGTTGGCGGAAGTAGAAATCGCCCATGCGCGCGATGTAGAACGCGAGGAAACCGCGGCCCGCATCGCGCGCGGCCGGGTTGTCGCTCACGGTGACGCCGCCGGCTTTCACTTGGAGTGCGGCAGGGTCGCGGCCCGCATCGGCGGCCCACTGGCGGAACTGGTCAATCTCCTGCCGCATCGCGGCCTTTGGGATCATGACGGGCATCCAGCCATCGGCGACCTCGGCGGTCATTTTCACACTCTTCGGCTGGAGCGTGGCCATGAAGATCGGGATGTGGTCTCGCACCGGGGTGAACCTGAGGGTGAAGCCTCGATCCATCTTGAACCACTTGCCGGAGTAGATGAGCTTTTCGCCGCGAATGAGCATGTTGATGATCTCGGCGGTTTCGCGAAGGCGTGCGAGCGATGGCTGGAATGGCAACCCATGGAACTGCTCGATCACGTTTGCGCTCGAAGCCCCGAGGCCAATAATCGCGCGGCCGCCGGACCACTCATCGAGCGTGCCGAAATGCTGTGCGAGCGCGGCCGGCGTGCGTGAGTAGGCGTTCACAATGCCAGTCGCGAGCTTGATGTGCCGGGTCTTCTCGGCGATGGAGATGAGCAGCGAGAAGGCATCGCGCGCCCAGCCCTCGGGCACCCAGAAGGAATCGATGCCGGTCTCGTCCGCGATCTTCGCGAGCGCGATGGCGTCGTCCTTCTTCATGTCGAACTGCCAGGTGATCATGAGGGAGAGTTTTCGAGTCAATGGGCCCTCCGAGGGGTAGCGACGAGAGATGAGGCCTGAGGCATGAGGACAACGCGCGCGGCATTGCTGCAGCGCCGGCGGCGTCAGCGTTGTCCGAGGATAGATGGGCCGTTGCCCGTGGTCTACAGACACGCGCTCGGTGCGGAATTGCTGCTAGCCTCATCCCCGCAGCGCTCTAGAAGGGTTTGAAGACGGCGAACCACGCCATGAGCGGGATGCTGATGACGAGCACGGTGCTGAACACGAGCGGCACGCGGTCATCAAGGACCTCCTGGAGGTCGGGGGTGACCTCGCCCTTCTTGGCGGCGATGAGCGCGGCGAGGCGCGCGCGGCGGAGGCCCCAGCCCATCAACGGCAGACAGACCAGGTAGAAGAAGATGAACGAAAGCCAGAGCGCGAGAAGCCAGCCTGTCGTGAAAAAGTTCAGGTTTTGCGAAGCGGCCCAGAAGAAGCCGGTGACGCCACTCGCCATCGCCCCCGGCACGAGCACGCGGGTCTCGTTGTTCGCGGCCTCACGCAAGCAGTACATCTGGTACTGCACGTCCTTTGTGGCCCAGGCGCGCAGGATCGGCGGCCATATCGCGCCGATGCCCGCGCCGAGCCAGATGAGGCTGAGGGTATGGAGAATGCGCCACCAATCCACCGGGCTAGTTCCGCCTTCCGGTGGTGGTGGCGCGCTGCCGGTGATGTGTTAGCTGTCCTGGCGGCGCCATCGTCGCCAGTGTAGCCCAAACCTGCGCCCGGCCAAGGCCGGCTCAGGTGATGCCTCCAGGACGGCGCCCACAGCGACGGGCTCGAGGTCCTCGACTTCGAGTTCGGCGGGCATGGAGGCGGGGAGTTCGCGCACCTGCCAGGTGAGCGTGCCGCTCTTCCAACCATCGCGGCCGGCCACGTAGTCGGCGGCGCCGAGGCGGCCGCATTCGCTGCCAAACTCCTGGCGGAGCGCCCGGACGACGCCGCGGAGCGCCTCGAAGCTCACATCGCTGACGACGATCGCGGGGCTTTCGGGTGTGGTGTCGACGGTCAGGCCCGTCTCCTTGTCAGGGACGATGACGGCGGAGGCCGGAAGTTCGACGACGCACGTCTCGCCCTCACCGAGGAGCCGCACGAAGGCGTGGTCCGCAATCTTTGCGCCGCGGATGAGCGCCCAGCTACGGAGGTGCTGCGCCTGCTGTTCGACTTCGGCGAGGTTGAGTTCGGTGCCGACGCGAATGGCGGTGCAAGGAGCGTGAGTAGCGGTGGAAAGTTGGTAGCGCACGAAGAAATGCCTCCCCTCAAAGGCACAGCCAGCACGGCTGTACGTGACTATGAGGCAAGAGCGGCGCTTTTGCCTCCGACCGCCTACGGGGTTAGCTGACGGGTTCGGCGTCGGAAGTCGCCGTCGCAGGTTTTGCCGGGCCTGCGATTAACCCCGGTGGAGTTGGTTCCCCCGTTCCCGGGGCCGTCCCCGGGATTCGGCAACACAATCGTAACACAAAGCTACGGCCAATCAAAGCTATAGGCCGTGCCTATACGATTCCGTAACGTTTGCTCGGTTCAGATCCCCGATAGCTCCACGGCGCGGCCCGTGCCAGGCACGATTTCGCCGATGCGCAGTGCTTCCGGAATAGCGCTCTGGACGTCAGTCACGGCGTCCGCGGGGACCATCAGCACCAGGCCGATGCCCATGTTGAAGACTTCGTACATTTCTTCTGGCGCGATTTCGCCGCGCTGCTGGATGAGCTGGAAGATGGGAAGCACCGGCCAGGACCGTGTATCGAAGCGGGCAGTGACGGCTTCGGGCAGGATGCGCGGGACGTTCTCCGTGTAACCGCCGCCGGTGATGTGCGCCATGCCGTGGACGTGTTCGATGACGGGCGCCACGAGCTTCCAGTAGGGCCGGTGGGTCGCGAGGAGCGCCTCGCCGACGGTTGTGCCGCCAAGGATGGCCGGGCGGTCTTGGAGCCGGCGTGCCGTCTCCTCGCGCGGCTCGCCGTTGCCGATATCGAGCACGCGGCGGACGAGCGAGTAGCCGTTCGTGTGCGGGCCCGAACTCGGGATGCCGAGCAGCACGTCTCCCACCGCAATCTTCGAGCCATCAATGATCTGATCCTTTTCGACCACGCCGACGATGAAGCCAGCGACATCGAATTCGCCGGGGCCATAGACATCGGGCATGTCGGCGGTTTCGCCGCCAAGCAGCGCGCACCCCTGTTCGGCGCAGGCGCGCGCCATGCCTTCGACGATGGTCGTCTTCTCGTCGGACGTCAGGCCGTTCCCGGCGATGTAATCGAGGAAGAAGATCGGCTCGGCGCCACAGGCCATGATGTCGTTGACGCTGTGCGGGCCGCAGAGGTCGAGGCGGTTGGCAGCGCGCAACAGCCGCACTTTCGTGCCGATGCCGTCCGCGCTCGCGGAGAGGACGGGGTCGCGGTAGCGCCCGCCGAGCTGGAAGAGCCCGCTGAATGGCCCGGCGTCGCTGAGGACTTCGGGGCGGCGCGCCTGCGCAAGGATGCCGGGCAGGCCTTTCGCAAATTTCGAGCGGGCGGCGATATCCACCCCGGCGGCGGCGTAGGCGCGTTCTTCCATGCGTTCAGGATACGGGCGGGTGGTTTAGGAGGGTAGGCGCGATCGCCCCGGCCCGCGAGATTACAGATCCGTTACAAAATGCGGTTCTCGCTGTGGCAGGTGCTGATTCTGCGGGTTATGACTACAGCCCGGGGGTGTAAACCAGAGGTGAACGTTTACAATGCGAAGTGAATCAACTTGGGGTAAACTTGCCCACTGGGAGTCGTGGGGAGAGGGTTCGTGGGACCGATGTTTGGAAAACTGCCTCTGCTGGCCGCCGCAGGGCTGTTTGTCGTAGGGATTGTAGGATTCCTCGCCGTGGGCCAACCGACACCGAACTGGGCTGTCGCGCCAATCATCTCGCCTACTCACAGTGGCCAGGTTGCGCGCGTCATAGGCAGCGGCGCCGCGCCAACCGAAACAGCTACCGACGCCCCGCAGACTCCGCTGACCTTCCCGCCGGAAACCACGTACGCCACAGCGAGCCCCACGCCCACGCAGGCAGCCGTGATCGCGGCCAGCGAGGGCGGCCTCGTGCCACTCGACCCATTGACCGACACCCCTACCCCTACCGCGAGCCCAACGCCAAGCCCCACGGCCACGGCCACAGCCACGCCCGACGCGCTCGAAACGATCGCGAACTGGTGGCTTTCCATGTTGACCCCCACGCCCACACAGGTTGATTCGAGCCACTGGGACATCCCACCGGACAAGTTCACGCAGCCGTCGGTCGAGCCGACGCCCTCGGCGACCGCATCGGGGAGCGCCACACCGGCCAACGATGACACGGTCGCGCCATCGGGCACGCCGGATGTCTCGGCCACGGCGACGAGCCCCGGGGCCGGCCATACCCCGCCAGCCTGGACTCCCTCGCACGGGAACCGCACGGCCGCCCCGAACGCCACGGCCAGCGGATCCTCCGACAAGCAGTAGCCTGGCGGCGGCCCTCCGGAAGGGTGCGAACCGCGCACGCTGACGCTGTCACCACCGGTGTCTAGAATGGCTCGACTACCACTGTTGGAGCCGCCGCATGCCCGATGTCCGCGATCTCGCCGAACGCCTCTGGAACGGGGAGGCCTCCACGGCCGACCACCACCCGGTACACGAGCGCATCGCCGAGGGGCAGGAGATCGCCGAAGGGCTGCTCTTCTACAAAGGGATAGCGAGCGCCAACACGATTGACACCGGCGACGGACTCGTGATGCTCGACACGGGCGCTGTGAACGACACGCGCCTGCTGCATGAGGCGGTGCGCGCGTGGCGGCCATCGGCGCCCCTGCGGGCTGCGGTGTTTTCGCACCACCATGTGGACCACATCTTCGGCGTAGCACCGTTCGAACGCGACGCGAGCGAGCGCGGCTGGGCCGCCCCGCGCGTGTATGGTCACGCGCTGCTGCAATCGAACTTCGAACGCTACCAGCGCACGCTCGGCTGGAACCGGGCGATTAATCTGCGCCAGTTCGCACTCCCGCCCGACCGCTTCCATTGGCCCGAGCAATACCGCACGCCGGATGTCACGTACGATAGCCGCCTCACGTTCCAGCACGGCGGTGTGACGTTCGAACTGCACCACGCGCGCGGCGAGACCGAGGATGCGACCTGGACGTGGGTGCCGGAGCGGAAGCTGCTCCACCCGGGCGACCTTTTCATCTGGGCGGTGCCGAACGGCGGCAATCCGCAGAAGGTGCAGCGATATCCTGGCGAGTGGGCCACTGCCCTGCGCGAAATGGCAGCGCTTGGCGCCGAGGTGCTGCTACCGGGCCACGGGCTGCCAATCTTCGGCGCGGACCGCATCGCACAGGCCCTCGGCGATACGGCGAGCCTGCTCGAATCGCTCGAATCCCAGACGGTCGCGCTCATGAACCAGGGCGCGACACTCGACCGTGTCATCCACGAAGTGCAGGCGCCCCGTGACCTGCTCGAGAAGCCGTACCTGCGCACCGTGTACGACCACCCGCAGTTCATCGTACGGAACATCTGGCGGCTTTACGGCGGGTGGCACGATGGCGAACCGGACAACCTGCTGCCCGCGCCACGAGCGGCGCAGGCGGCGGAGTGGGTGGAACTCGCCGGGGGTGTGGACCGTGTGGTCGAACGGGCGGCGGCACTGCGGGACGCGGGTGAACTCGCGCTTGCCAGCCACCTCATCGAGTACGCGGTCATCACCGCGCCGGGATCGAGCCAGGCCCACGCCCTGCGTGCCGAGATCTACGCCGCGCGTGCGGCGGCCGAATCATCGAGCATGGCACGCAACATCCTCAACCACGCCGCGATCGCGAGCCGCGATGGGAAGCGGGATTTCGCAGGGGACATGTAGGCGGGGCTCCCGACGCCGGGGCCGATCTTCCGGCGGACGCGGGACAAACCCGTCGATGTGCGCGGGCGAAACCGGGACATCGCGGCCAGCGACGGCCCATACCTTGCGGGGTTTCTGGTGCGGATACGGTAGCAGCTGCATTCCGCTGCGGCCGCGCATGGGCGCCTACGGATTGGTCCCGGGCATTGTGGCTGTGAGTTGCTGCAGCACTTCCTGGGCGACGAGTTCGCCACCGGCGCTCGTGAGGTGCACGCCGTCTTCGGCGCGAATGCGCGCGGGCGAGCCATCGGGGCCGGGCAGGTCGAGCGTGAACGCGCCGCCGGGCGCGAGCACCGTGTCCGGGTCCACATAGATGATACGAGGGTGCTTTGCGGCCTCGGCCTGGAAGATGGCGTTGAGCTTGACCATCTCGGCGTTGAAGGAAGCGCCCTGCATGACGGGGAGGCCCACCCAGATCCCCAGGCGGCCATCGCCGCTGAGGATGTCCATCGCCTGGCTCACGCGCTTCGAATACTCGGCCATCCATGTGGCGTCGAACGGCGTCACCGAGACCGCCTGTCCCGCCGAAGTGGTCAGGCCCTGCGCATCGTTCGCCCCGGCCATGAAGACCATGACGTTGGGATGGTCGGTAGCGGCAGCCTTCTGAAGCGCGGCGAGCCAGTCGAAGAAGTCAGGACGCGAGAGGCCGCTCGAGACGGTCCACTGATCATCGGCGAATGCGCCCCTTGCACGGGCGTCTGGCACGAGGTTTTCGCAGAGGAAGGCGGCCAGCGAATCGCCGCCCACCCAGAGGCGCGTCTGCGCGAACGAGGGCGGCCCGGCGGGGGTTGGAGTTGGCGTAGGAGGTGGCGGCGTGGGCGTGGACGTGCTGAGGTCTGCAACGTTGCTCGTCGCCTCGGCGGGGGCCTTCGAAGAGAACGCCCCGGAGGCGGAAACGAAGGCGCCGGCCATCGCGAGCACAAACAGGCCGAGGATTCCAATGAGCACAATAGGCAGGGGTTTGCCGCTGGACACGGGGACAGAGCCACTCCAAGAGAGAGTACCGGGTAGATGCACCGGGAAGGCGCCGACGGCCCCCAGCGGGCCGGTGGGGATGGCCCGCAACGCCTGCGCCGATGTGCAGTATCAGCCCGCTACGGTGGGGCTGCAACGGATCACCGTTCCACGTTCGAATGATGTACGGTCATCTCTCGAAGCAACAAATCTACGCGAAATAACGTTTGTGCCACCGCCTCGGGGGCAGTTACCGGTCAGATTACAGCCTGGCGGCGTGAGAATAGCAGTGCGAATTTTACGTCACTTTGACGTGACAGCCGCGCGGGATGTGATACATTCGCCTTGCCGAATCCGCGAAAGCGGAACGGGGGACCCACGCATTGGGGTGTATCTCCGCCATTGGTGGAGTAGGTGACTCCCTCACCGAACCCGTCAGCTAACCCCGTAGGCTTAAGGGAGAGGCGTGGCAGCCGCTCAGCCTGTCGTTAGGCCTCTCAGAGACACTGGATGCGTTTGGCGTCGCAACCGCCGGGCTTTGCATCCACCGAGAATGGAGGCCTACATGCTTCGAGAGTCTCATCAAACATGGTGGAAACGCCTCTGGGGCGGCGCGCAGGCGCCGGCTTATGTGGCAATTCGATCAGATGAGGCGCGCCGCTGTCCTGACTGCGGCGCAGGCTATGCCGCGCGCGATCGCTACTGCCCGGGCTGCCACAGCTCCGTCCCTGAATGGCGGTTCGGCTAACAGGTCGCAGGCTCTCTCCCCGTGCGCTGCACCCCCTGGCGGCGCACACCTATCCCGGCAGGCCACCCGAAGAGGGTGGCCTGTTTGGTTAACCGCAGTAGCTGAAGTCGGGGAGTTCTCCGGCGAGGCGCCCGGCATGACAACGTGACTACCCCGCGTGCAAAACAACGACGCGGCCGTTTTTGCTACGCTAGCGGGTAGCCTATCCACACGGACGCCGTCTTCTCGTCATGCGCATCGCTCAGATCTCTGCCCACACGAACCCGCTCGCAGCACCCGGCGGTCGCGAAACCGGCGGCATGAACGTCTACGTGCGCGAACTCTCGGCCGAGCTTGCGCACCTCGGCTATGACGCCGACATCATCACGCGCCTTGATGGGCCGCTGCCTCGCATCGAACAACTTGGGCCGCATCTGCGCGTGATCCGCATTGAAGCCGGCCCGCCTGAGCCGCTCGATAAATCCGTCGTCGCGACGCATCTGCCGCAGTTTGCCGATGGCCTCCTCCGTTTCGCCGCCGAACTGCCCGAGCCATACGACATCGTGCACAGCCACTACTGGCAGAGCGGCTGGGCCGGAGGCATCCTCGCGCGTGCGGCGTCCATCCCCCACGTCGTTATGTTTCACACCCTTGGCGAGGTCAAGAATCGCGCGCGTATCAGCGAGCAAGAACCGGCCATGCGCATCCACCACGAGCGGCTCATTGTGCAGCGAGCCGATGCCATCGTGACCGCCAGCGACCACGAACGCGGCCTGCTCGAACGCTACTATGGCGCCGACCCGGCAAAGCTCGCGACCGTCCCCTGCGGGGTTGACCTGGAACACTTCCGTCCTGGCGACCGCGCGGGCGCGCGCACCGCGCTCGGCCTGCAGGCTGATGCGCCGGTGCTGATCTGGGTGGGCCGCCTCGAAAAGCTCAAGGGCGTCGATATCCTCATCGAAGCACTGGCGCAGCTCGATGACCCGGCCGTGACGCTGCTCATCGTCGGCGGCGACGAACACGCCGAGGGGCTCAAAGCCGAACTCCAGGCCCAGGCGGCCGCGGCCGGCGTCGAACCGAACATCCGCTTCGAAGGCGCTGTTGCGCACGAACGTCTGCCGCTCTACTACCACGCGGCGGATGTCTGCGTGGTGCCGAGCTATTACGAGAGCTTTGGCCTCGTGGCGGTAGAAGCGATGGCCTGCGGCGTCCCGGTTGTGGCCTCACGCGTAGGCGGGCTGATCTCCACCGTGACGGACGGCGTGACCGGTTACCTCATCCCCTGGCGCTGCCCCGAACCGTTCGCCGAAAAGCTCGAAGTGCTTCTCTACAACCCCGAGCTCCGCCGTAACTTTGGGCGCGCGGCACGCCGCTCGGTCGAACGCTTTCGCTGGCCGAACGTGGGGCTTCGCATCGCCGATGTCTATGACACTGCTCGCGCAGCCCGGCGAGCGCATGCGGGCGCCGCTGAGTCCCCCGCGTTCGGCAAAGAGGTCTACGAGGCCGCCGTGCTGCTTGGAAACCGGCGCTAACGGAGCGAGGACCGGCGCGCCCGGCGGCGCACTTCGGCGCCACCAGCATGCAGCCGCAGGCGCGCATCCTGCTTCTCCCTTACTCGAGGACGGCGCTCAACCCATGGCCGCCGAATCACGGCTCGGTAGCCGCCAATGCCGCCAGATTGCGACTACGCGCAGGCCGAAACAGAGCGCTGCGCCGATGAGTGTCGCCGCGGTTGGAGGGAGGTCCAGCCGATCGCCCAGCACGACGACTGACGCACCGGCGATCGCCGCGACTGCGTACAGTTCGGCACGCAATACGGTGGGGATCTCGCTCACCAGCACATCGCGCAACATCCCGCCGCCTATGCCGGTGAGCATGCCAAGCAGGATCGCCATCGGCGGGTTGAGCCCGAACACCAGGGCCTTCTGCGCGCCCGCCACCGCAAACAGCGCGAGCCCGCCGGCATCGAGGACGAGCAGCGGCACACGTGCCCGCTCGACATGCGGATACCACGCGAACGTCACGACGCCGGCGCCAACCGAGACGGCCAGGTAGCGCCAGTCATCGATCGCGGCCGGCGGCACTGCTCCGATGAGCAGGTCGCGCGTGACGCCGCCTGCGTTGCCGGCAGCGAACGCCAACACCAGCACACCGAAGATATCGAGCCGATACTTGACGGCCACGGCGGCGCCGCTCAGCGCGAACACGAACGTCCCTGCGAGGTCGAGGACAAGGATGAGGGTGTGCATCTAGGCGAGGCCCCGCGAGTTCACGCACGTAGCGTAAACGCAAAGGCGTGTGCACCGAATCCTCGCTTCTGTGCTATTGCAGGCGCGCTTCCGCGATGATCGGCTCGAATAATTCCACCGGGTTCCCCGAAGGGTCCTCCACCAACACTTGTTTCCCGCCAACGCCAGTGACGATGTCGTTTCGAAAGTGCGCCCCGGCCGAGCGCAGGGCCGTGACCGTGGCCTCGATGTCCTCGACTTCAAGCTGGAAGCGGTTCCATCCGCCGGGCGTTGGGAGCGTGCCATCCGGCATCGCGCCGCCACCGCCGGGACCGCCGCCGGGCGCGCTGAGCACGAGCCGCAATTCGCCGTGTGAGAGCATCGCGAAGGTGGGCGCGGGATGCATCACCTCCCTGAACCCAAGCTGTCCGCAGTAGAAGCCGATCGCGGCATCCACATCGTTGACGATGTACCGCACGCTCACCGTTGCCATGGATGAGCCTCCTTTCGCGTGGGGCGTTGGCTGTGCCGCCCACCGATGCCGCGTAGTATGGCACGTACCACACGCGGGAGATCCCACATGACCGTTGCAGCCGCCGAACGCCACCTCACCGCCTTCCTCGATGGCGAAGACAGCCCCGATGTCCTCAACCCTATCCATTCGACGGCCGTGGCCACGGCCTACGGCTTTCGCGGCCCGCTAGTCGGTGGAGTCACGAGCTACGGGTGGATGGCGCCCGCCATCCTCGAAGCGTTGGGCCAGCGCTGGCTCGAAGATGGCTGGGTCGAAGTTGCCTTCCGACGCCCGATCTTCCCTGGCGATGAGCTGACCGCGCGCGTCGACGCAGTCGCGGAGAGCGTGTGGGAGGTCGCGATGATCAACCAGGACGGCGAGCGCTGCATCGCCGGCTCGGCCGGGCTCGGCCGGGCCACGTGGTTCGAGGACATCACCGTGCCGCAGCGCCGCGAACCCGAGCCGCGTCCCGAGAGCCTGCCCTACCTCACGATGGAGAACGCTCCCGTGGGGCAGGACCTGCGGCCGCTCGCCTTCCCGTTCTCACTCGAAGATGCGCGCACCTATGCGCGAGAGAAGCAGCGCGACGAATCGGCCCTGTGGACAGCGCCCGGCGGCCGCATTCACCCCGGCTGGCTGGCCGGCCGAATGACCCCGCTGCTCCATCACTCCTACGACTACACACCGTCGATCCACGCCCGTTCGCGCATCCAGCACCTCGCCCCCGCGATCACCGGGCAGACCATCGTTTATGCGGGGCACTTCGTCGAAACCTTCGAGCGCAACGGCCACCACTACGGTGTCGTCGATGGCCTCATGCTCTCGGAAGACGGCCGTGAGCTCGCACGCCTGCGTCACACGACGATCTTTCGCGTGGCGAAGTAGTTGCGAGTTGCAGGCTACAAGTTGCAGGTTACGTCGTCCGGATAGAGACTCCGCGCACGCCTATGGAGTAGTGCCCGATGCAGGGGTCTTCTGGTCTCACGGTTCACTCGAAAGCCATCGACCTCGTAGCCGTGGTATACGGGATTACGGGGCACTTTCCGAAGCATGAACTATTCGGCCTCACGAGCCAGTTACGGCGCGCAGTCGTATCGGTGCCCGCGAACATTGCCGAGGGGCAAGCACGGATCCACCGTCGCGAGTTCCTGCATCACCTCTCAATGGCGCGTGGCTCACTTGCCGAGGTAGAAACGTTACTCCTGGTCGCCGTTCGGCTAAACTACGTGCAGTCTGACGATCTTCGAACTGTGCATGTCCAGGCCAAGAGGTTGCAAGGATGCTAGCCGGCCTCATCCGATCACTGGACGGCGAATCTCGGCCACTCCACGGCTGGTGATTCGTCCACCTACAACTCGCAACCTGCAACCTACAACTCAGAACACCAGGAGCCATCAACTATGCCAACCATCACCCACCGCACCGTCCACACCAACGGCATCAACATGCACATCGCCGAAGCCGGCGAGGGACCGCTCGTCATCATGTGTCACGGCTGGCCGGAGTCGTGGTACTCCTGGCGCCACCAGCTCAACGCCCTTGCCGACGCGGGCTTCCATGCCGTTGCGCCCGATCAGCGCGGCTACGGCCAGACCGACAAGCCCGAAGCCATCGACCAGTACACGCAGCTGCACCTCACCGGCGACATCATCGGCCTGATGGATGCCCTTGGCGAGGAGACTGCCGTGATCGCCGGGCATGACTGGGGTGGGCCGGTAGCATGGAACACGGCGCTCTTTCGCCCAGACCGCATCCGCGCCGTCATCGGCCTGAGCGTGCCGTACCTCCCGCGCGCCAGCACGGCGCAGCCCGCAGGTCGTGGCGCTGCGACGATGGACTGGGGCGGCGCCACCCGGCCCACGGACTCGATGCGCGCCGCGTTCGGCGACCGGTTCTTTTATCAGCTTTACTTCCAGGCGCCCGGCGTGGCGGAGCACGAATTCCAACGCGATGTGCGCCGCACGATGCGGCTGACCCTCTTCAACGCGGGCGGCGAGGGCGTCATGAAGGCTGCCGCGCGGGCGTTCGCCGGAGAGGCACTGCCGAATACGGCGTTCTTCCTCGATAGCATGACCGAACCGGAGACACTGCCCGAATGGCTGTCCGAAGCCGACCTCGACTTCTATACGGCCGAGTTCGAGAAAGCGGGCTTCCGTGGGGGCGTCAACTGGTACCGCAACATCGACCGCAACTGGGAACTCAGCGCAGTCTATGCGGGTTCGAAGATCGTGCAGCCGGCGCTCTTTATCACCGGCGACCTCGATGTGGTGTACCTCTCGATGGCGCGGGCCGCGGTCGACAACCTCGAGGCGTCGGTGCCGAACCTGCGCAAGAAGGTCATCCTTCCCGGCTGCGGCCACTGGACGCAGCAGGAGCGCGCGAAGGAAGTGAATGAGGAGATGATCGCCTTCATCAAGGGTTTGTGATCGTCGAGCGGCGGACGGTCATCCCTCGTCCGCCAGCCGCCCCGCGGCGATGCCGATGAAAACGCCGACGACCGTTTCGATGAGATGCGTGAGCGTCGCCCCGGCCCCGCTGTCGTCGCCGGCGAGGCCGAGCACGACGAGCCCCGCCAGTGAGAGCACCAGGGCCATCGCAAGCACGGCCACGATAATCGAAATGAGACGCCCAACGGGGATGTCATCGTTGCTCATCGCAGGGCCACCTTTCCGCTGGTGCGGTTGATCCTTGCAGGCTGGCACGGCCGCGTGAGCGCGTGGATGAGCAGCCCAAATGCGGCCCGCGTGACGACAGCAGCAGCGCGCAGCCAGCGATTTGGCGAGCCCGGTGTGGAAGGGATAGTGAGCAGCATGGCCGCCTCCTCCGATGGGATGGAGAGCAGCATCGCGCGGTGTCCGGAGAGCACGGACCGTCCGATGGCAACATGCGGCAAGGGATGGCGGGACGCAGCAAATGGCGAGGAAGCGTTACCGAATGAAAGCCGGCTGCCCGCCGGTCACTCGCCTGCCGATGGCGCAGGCCAACCGATATTCGGCTGCGCCCGGCTCGACCGGCGGATCCACCACGCCCAGTCCTCCGGCAGGAGCGACCACTCATCGTCTACGCCAAGTTCGCGGGCAGCCCAGACTGGCCAATGCGGGTTCGCCAACGCCGGGCGGCCCAGCAGGACCAGGTCTATCTTCTCGTCACGGATGGCACGGTCGGCGTCGCGGGGCACGCCGAGGTTCCAACTGACCGTAACCGGGATGCCCACCTCACGGCGCACGATCGCGCCACGCTCTACCCAGCCCGATGGCCGTACGAACACCGGGTCGCGCATGTCGTCAGTGTTGCCGCCCATGGAGAGGTCGGCGAGGTCAAGTCCACGCTCCTTCATCCAGCGGAGGACCTGGAGTGACTCTTCGAAGGTGACGCCGCCGGGGTGGAAGTCGTCGGAGCCGAGCCGGGCTGTGAGCGGGAGACGTTCGGGCCAGACCTCGCGCACAGCGTCGAGCGCCTCGAGCAGGAAGCGGGCACGGTTGCGGAGGCTGCCTCCATACTCGTCGGTCCGGTGGTTGGCGAGGGGCGAGTAGAAGCTTGCGCCGAGGTAGCCATGCGCGAAGTGCAGTTCGAGCCATTCGTACCCGGCTTCGAGAGCCCGGCGGGCAGCGGCGGCGTATTGGCGGTGGATGCCCCGTATCTCGTCGCGCGTCAGCGCGTGGACCGGGTAGATACGTTTCCCAAACCCGTACGGCACGTCCGATGGCCCCACCACCTGCCACCCCTCGGGGTGATCGGGAGGCAGCTGGCGGCCGAGCATATCCGCAACCCATGGTTTGACCTCGCTGCCGTTGCGCCCGGTATGGCCTAGCTGGATAGCGGCGACCGCGCCCATCTCCTTGATCATCGAAGTCACCCGCGCATGCCCTGCGACCTGGGCGTCATCCCAGATTCCGGCGCAGTGGATGGAGGTGCGTCCCTCCGGCGCGATCGCGATCTGCTCTGCGAAGATGAGGGCGAAGCCACCGGATGCGCGTGCGCCCAGGTACATCACGTGAAAGTCGTGCATTTCGCCGTCGACC
>JAFKFP010000092.1 GCA_017308185.1 bacterium
GTTGAAGTCGGTGATGACATCGGCGCTGAAATAGCCGCTGCGACAGCGCGTCGGCGGCGCTACCCCAGCCTGCCGCCGACCAAACGCCCGATCTCGGCAAAAACCGCTGTAAAATGCTCGGGTTTTGGCGCGCCGCCTTGCGTATAGGCGCACACCACGATCGGCCTTCCTGGCGTCGGCCAAGCCATTGCAATGTCGCCGGAGGCGTCCTTGCCATTGTTGCCGGTCTTGTCGCCGATCTTCCAGTTCTTGGGCAGCCCTGCGCGCAGCCGGTTGTCGCCGGTCTTGCAATTCACCATCCACTCCGTGAGCTGCTCGCGTGAGGCTTGCGACAAGGTGCCGCCGAGCAGCAAGCGGCGCACATTGCCCGCCATCGCCTCCGGTGTGGTGGTGTCGTTCGGATCGCCCGGCGGTGAGCGGTTGAGTTCCGGCTCGTTGTGATCGAGCCGCGAGACCGTGTCTCCCGTCGCGCGCCAGAACGCGGTCAGGGCGGCCGGACCGCCGGCACGCGCCAGCAGCAGATTGGCGCAGGTATTGTCGGAAAGTTCGACGATCGCCTTGCACATGTCGGCGACCGGCATCGCGCCGCGGGCGAGATTCTGTTTGGCGACGGGCGCATAGTCCAGCAGGTCGTTCGGACCGTAGCTCACCATCGCGTCCAGTTTGTCTTCGCCACGGTCGACCCGCGCGATCGCGACTTCGATGTTGATGTAGCGGTCGCCTGGCTGCAGGAACGCGGCTACGATGCTGGCCCAATCTTCACCAGCCCGGAGAATGGGGCTGCCAAGCGCGCGTGCCTCGAGATCTGGCTCAATGAGCAACGCGAGGCGCAGGGTACGAAGCTACTCAAGCCTGGCGCGGCTTCCATGGAGGAGTTGGAAGAGGAAGCGCAGCACGTGTACGCCACCACCCGTGTGGCGCCGCCGCTGTTCGGGAAGATGACGCTCTACGATGGCCGCACGGGCGAACCGTTCGACCAGCCGCTGACCGTCGGCTACATGTACATGCTCAAGCTCCACCACCTGGTGGAGGACAAGATCCATGCCCGCAGCACTGGCCCATACTCGCTCATCACCCAGCAGCCGCTCGGTGGTAAGGCACAGTTTGGCGGTCAGCGCTTCGGCGAGATGGAAGTGTGGGCGCTCGAAGCCTACGGCGCAGCCCACATCCTCCAGGAACTCCTTACCGTGAAGTCCGACGATATCGTCGGGCGTGTGAAAACCTATGAGGCGATCGTGAAGGGCGAGGATGTGCTCGAGCCGGGCGTCCCTGAGTCCTTCAAGGTGCTCGTGAAAGAGCTGCAGAGCCTCGGACTCTCGGTCGAAGTCTCGAACGATGAAGGCGGCAACGTCTCATTCATCGACGATTCGTCCACCGAGTTCGTGCCCGAGCTTGGCCTCAACCTGTCCGGCTATGAAGGGGAGGAGCAGTACTTCAATGCTCGAAGTTAACGACTTCAACCAGGTCCGTATCGCGCTCGCCAGCCCCGAGCAGATCCGTTCCTGGTCCTACGGCGAGGTCACCAAGCCGGAAACCATCAACTACCGCACGCTCAAACCCGAAAAGGACGGCCTCTTCTGTGAGAAGATCTTTGGCCCGACCAAGGACTTTGAGTGCTACTGCGGCAAATACAAGCGCGTCCGCTACAAGGGCATCATCTGCGATAAGTGCGGCGTCGAAGTCGCACGCGCGAAGGTGCGCCGCGAGCGCATGGGGCACATCGAACTTGCCAGCGCCGTCAGCCACATCTGGTTCGTAAAGGGCACCCCGAGCAAGCTCGGCCTCCTGCTCGATATCTCGCCGCGCAACCTCGAGCGCGTGCTCTACTTCGCCCAGTACCTCGTCACCGAAGTCGATGAGGAAGCGCGCAATCGTGAGATTGAGCGGCTGAAGGCGGAGCAGACGACGGTCATCAACGAGCGTGTCGCCGATGTGCGCCCCCAACGCGAGGCGCTCGAGGCACAACTCGAACAGGCTAACGCCGAATTGCAGGACAAGGTCCAGGCCAGGAAGGACCAGATCCAGGCTGAGCGCCAGATCTCGCGTGACGCACTGCAGGCTTCGGCGGAGCGTGCCGTGGAGCAAGCGACCGCGGCCAAGGGTTCGAACATCGAATCGGAAATCTCGCTCCTCGGTGATGTAATCGTCGAAGCCGGCACCAAGGTGTCGCAGACGACCATCACCAAAGTGAAGCGTGAAGGTGACAAGAAGCTGGCTGCCTTCGACAAGGAGACGGACAAGCTCAAAGAGTCCGAAGACCTTGCCGCGGATTCAGCGCTCGATGATGCAAAAGCTTCTCTCTACGACGAATTGCATCCTCTCCAGGTCAAGGAGAAGTCCATCCGTGACGAAGTGGATGCCCAGTACAGCGAGCGCATCGCCGACCTTGAAGAGCTGAAGGACCCGATCCGCGATGACAGGGCTGTCCTCCTCACGGAGAGCCGCTACCGGGAGCTGTCCGAACTGTTCGGTGATGTGTTCCAGGCCTCGATGGGCGCGGAAGCGGTCCTCCAGGTGCTTCAGCGCGTAGACCTCGATGGGCTGCGTGCCCGGCTGAAGAGCGAGATCGTGGCGGCTTCTGGCATGCGGCGCAAGAAGGCCACCAAGCGCCTCAACGTCGTCGAAGCGCTCATCAAGTCAGGGAACAAGCCCGATTGGATGGTCTTCCAGGTTTTGCCCGTGCTTCCGCCGGACCTGCGCCCCATGGTGCAGCTCGATGGCGGCCGCTTTGCGACAAGCGACCTGAACGACCTGTACCGGCGCGTTATCAATCGCAACAACCGGCTCAAGCGGCTGCTCGACCTGGGCGCGCCAGAGATCATCATCCGCAACGAAAAGCGCATGCTGCAGGAAGCCGTCGACAGCCTCATCGATAACGGCCGCCGCGGCCGCGCTGTGAGTGGCAGCGGCAATCACAAGCTCAAGAGCCTCAGCGACATGCTCAAAGGCAAGCAAGGACGCTTCCGTCAGAACCTGCTCGGCAAGCGCGTCGATTATTCCGGCCGCTCCGTCATCGTCGTGGGCCCAGAGCTTCGTCTGAACCAGTGCGGGCTGCCAAAGAAGATGGCCCTCGAACTCTTCAAGCCGTTCGTGATGCACTCGTTGGTGGCGAAGGGCCTGGCCCACAACATCAAGAGCGCCAAGCGCATTGTTGAGCGAGCCCGGCCCGAAGTCTGGGACGTCCTCGATGAGGTCATCAAGGATCGCCCGGTGCTCCTCAACCGCGCACCCACGCTCCACCGTCTCGGTATCCAGGCGTTCCAGCCGGTGCTCATCGAGGGCTCGGCCATCCAGCTGCACCCGCTCGTCTGCTCGGCGTTCAATGCCGACTTCGACGGCGACCAGATGGCTGTCCATGTGCCCCTGAGCGCCGAGGCAGTCGCCGAAGCCAAGCAGATCCTGCTCTCCACAAACAACCTGCTGTCACCCGCCAGCGGCGACCCCATCGTGGCGCCATCGCTGGATATGGTGCTCGGCTGCTTCTACATGACCGATATCGACGCGGACGGCCGCGGCGCCTACCGCAACGGCAACGGCGATGGCCGCTCCGAGGGTGTCTACGGCTCCTTCGAAGAGGCACGGCTTGCGTTCGACCTCGGTATCGTCGAACTCCGCGCACCCATTCGGGTCCGCACCGACCGCACGGTGCAGGGCGCCGACGGCATCGATGAGCCGGTGCTCGACGGGAATGGAAACCCGCGGCCTCGCTTCATCGACACCACCGTTGGCCGGATCATCTTCAATGACGTGATGCCGGAGGCTATGCCCTTCCAGAACGTCGGCATGGACCGCCCGAACCTCCGCAAGGTTGTTGCCCGCTGCTATCGCGAACTCGGCGGCGAAGCGACGGCCCAGGTCGTGGACCGGATCAAGAACACTGGCTTCCATTACGCCACCCTCAGTGGCGTCACCATCGCCATCCACGAGATCCAGGTGCCGAAGGAGAAGCCCGCTCTCCTGGAGGCCGCCGACAAGAAGGTGGCCGCCCTCGATGAGCAGTATCAGATGGGCCTCATTACTGATGAGGAACGCTACCAGGGCACCGTCGACGTGTGGGGCGACACCACCAAACAGGTCGAAGACGCCATCCGCCGGCGCATGCCTGAGTACGGCTCGCTGAACTACATGGCGAGCTCGGGCACCAAGGGTAACATCACCCAGATCCGCCAGATGGCCGGTATGCGCGGCCTCATGGCGGACCCCAACGGGAAGGTTATCGAGCTGCCTATTCGTGGTTCGTTCCGCGAAGGGCTGACGGTGCTTGAGTACTTCATCTCGACTCACGGCGCCCGCAAGGGCCTCGCCGACACCGCACTCCGCACCGCCGACTCCGGGTACCTCACCCGGCGCCTCATCGACGTCGCCCAGGACGTTATCGTCCTCGAAGACGACTGCGGCACGGAGTCCGGCCTCTGGATCGAGCGGGATGACGACCACGATTCGCTCGAACCGATGGCGGCTCGCATCATCGGCCGCTACGCAGCGCTGCCGATCGTCAACGAAGAGACGGGCGAAGTGATCTGTGACCGCAATGAGGAGATCTCGGAAGCGGTTGCCGAGCAGTTCGATGCTCTCGGCCTGCGCAGCGTGTTCGTCCGCACGCCAATGTCGTGTGAGCTGAGCCGCGGCATCTGTGCCCTGTGCTACGGCCGCGACCTGGCACGAGGCGAGCTTGTGAAGCATCGCACTGCGGTTGGCATCATCGCCGCCCAGTCCATCGGTGAGCCGGGCACTCAGCTCACCATGCGTACCTTCCACACCGGTGGCGTTGCAAGCGCTGCTGACATCACAAGTGGTCTTCCGCGCGTCGAAGAGCTGTTTGAGGCCCGCGCCCCCAAGGGCGAAGCCATCATCAGCGAGACCGACGGCACCGTGGAGATCACCCAGGAAAACGACCGCCGAGTGGTCCGCGTGACGAACGTAGATTCGCTCGTCGAGGACTACGAAGTGCCTTCCAAAGGCAAGCGGCTGGTCGAGGACGGCGATCACGTCATCTCCGGACAGGCCCTCGCCACCGGTCCCGAATCGAAGTCGAAGGGCGCCGACGAGTCGTTGGTGCCCGCCGAGCAGGTCATCTCCCGCATTTCCGGGGTGGTCCGGGTGGGCGCGCGCGGCAAGATGCAGGTCATCTACGAAGAGCGCGAGGAACGCGAGTATCCGATTCCCGCAGCCTCACGCATCCTCGTCGAAGACGGCCAGCTCATCTCCGCCGGTGACCAGATCACCGAGGGTTCGCGCAACCCGCAGGACATCCTCAGCATCCAGGGCCGCGATGAAGTGCGGAAATACATGGTCAACGAGGTCCAAAAGGTCTACAAGTCACAGGGTGTGAACATCAACGACAAGCACATCGAGGTGATCACTCGCCAGATGCTGCGCCGCGTCAAGGTGGACCACCCCGGCGACACGGGATTGCTTCCGCAGGACCTCGTCGACCGCCGCGAGTTCGAAGAGCTCAACAACAGCATCATCGCCGAAGGCGGCGAGCCTGCGACCGCGCAGCCTGTCCTTCTCGGCGTCACCAAGGCATCCCTCAGCACGGACTCGTGGCTCGCCGCAGCCTCCTTCCAGGAGACGACCAAGGTGCTCACGAACGCCGCCGTCGAGGGGATGGTCGATAAGCTCCTTGGCCTCAAGGAGAACGTCATCATCGGCAAGCTCATCCCGGCGCGGAGCGACATCGAAGTTCCCCGTCGCGAGCACTACGCCGAACTCGACGTCCCGGAGTCGCTCATGCTCGAAGAGGAGCCGGAGCTGGCGCATCTGCTCACTGAGCCCGAGCCGCTCGGGTACAGTCGCACAGCTGTCGGCCTCCTCGAAGAGGACGGCGTCATTGAGGACGACCCGATCATCGGCGGTCCGTCCGACGAGGACGACGAATAGCCGTCACAGCCCACGAATCACGAGAAGGCCCGCGCAAGCGGGCCTTCTTGTTGAAGTTCGCCCGGTACGGGCAGTATCTGCCCTGGAGCGGTTTACCCGCGCGGCAGGCCGATGCCCCTCGTCGCGATGACGTTCCGTTGGACCTCCGATGTTCCGCCGCGGATGGTCGCCGGCACGGCGCCGAGGTAGTGGCGCGGGATGGTGTTGGTCACGTGTGACCGGTCCGTGAGGTTGCCGGTCGTCCCAAGCACACGCATCGCTGTCGCGGCGATTCGCTGCGTTAGCTCCGATGCGAACAACTTGGACATTGAAGCCTCGTCGTTCGGCAGCTGGCCGCGATTCTGCATCGAGATCACGCGCAGCGAGAACTGGTACATCACGGCCGTTTCGATGTAGCGCTGCGCGATCTCCTCGCGGATTGCGCGTTCGCGGAGGCGGCCGCGGAGCAGCGGGTCGGCATTCGCGGTCGCGACGAGATGATCCAGCATCCGCCGGGCGCCGACTGCGCCCCCGATGTTCGAGCGCTCGAAATCGAGCAACGTCATGCCGACATACCAGCCGCGGTTGAGTTCGCCCACGAGGTTCGTTGCCGGGATGCGCACGTCCTCAAAGAAGACTTCGTTGAAATAGTGATTGTTCCCGAGGTCGATGAGTGGCCGGACCGTGATGCCCGGGGTGTGGATGTCGTCGATCAGTACGAAGGAGATGCCACGATGCTTCGGCGCCTGCGGGTCCGTTCGCACCAGCGCGAAGATCGCGTCGGCGGTATGCGCGCCAGACGTCCAGATCTTCTGGCCGTTGATCACCAGCTCGTCGCCATCCCGCACCGCGCGCGTTTGGAGCGACGCCAGGTCCGAGCCCGAACCCGGTTCTGAGTATCCCTGCGCCCAGGTGGTTTCGCCGGCCAGGATAGGCGGCAGGTATCGGGCCTTCTGTTCGTCGGTACCATGGACAATGAGCGTCGGCCCCAGCAGGCTCACTCCCGAGCCGCCGACGTGTGGCGCCCCCGCGCGAGCCAGCTCCTGGTTCAGCACGAACTGCTCCATCGCCGTAAGGCCGGCGCCCCCGTATTGCTTCGGCCACTGCGGTGCGACCCAGCCACGCGCATTGAGCGCCGCATGCCATTGGGTTGCAGCTTCACGGCGTTCGGTCTCGGGCGCGCGCCGGTCGAACTCCCACGTGCGTTCCTGCGGCTCGCCCCGCGCCGCCATGTCGCGATAGCGTGCCGGCAGCTTCCGCTCGATGACCGCCCGCACCTCGCCGCGAAAGCGGGCCTGCTCCTCGCTGTCTCTCCAGTCCATCGTTGGCGCCTCCAATCTCGTCTCGCCCGGCTTCCGGCATTATGCTCCGTCGCGGCCTTGCCATGCGTGCGTACGCAAAGCCCCTCGCGTGACGAATCTCGCGAGGGGCCACGGTCGGTGCATGGGGCCCTTTAGATCAGCTCGCCGCCGCACGCTCCCGCCGTCGTGCCCATCTCCTTGAACGCCTTGATCACGTTGCGGCCAACGGTCCAGCGGTGCACCTCGTCCGGCCCATCCACGAGCCGCTGCGAGCGGATGCTCGTGTACCAGCGCGCGAGCGGGGTGTCGGTGCTGTAGCCGAGCGCGCCGTGGAGCTGGATGGCGGTGTCGACGACGTGGTGCACCATATTCGCGAGATACACCTTGGCGATCGAGTTCTCCTGGCGGAGGTCCATGCCCTTTTCGGCTTTGTAGGCGATGTGCATGAGCATCAGCCGCGAGATGTAAATCTCGGTCGCGCAGTCGGCGAGCATCCACTGGACACCCTGCCGCTCCGAGAGCAGCTTCCCGAAGGTCGAGCGCTCGGTGACGCGCTTCGTGGCCATGTCGAGCGCGCGCTGCGCCATCGCCACATTGTGCATGCCATGCCGAAGCCGTCCGTAGCCCAGCCGGTGCTGTCCCATGCTGAACCCGCCACCCTCGCCGCCGAGCAGGTTCTCGTGCGGGATAACGAGGTCCTTGATGAGGATCTCCGCGTGGCCCGCGCCGAGTTCGCCCGGCAGCTGCTCGCCGGGGTGCGCCATCGTCGGGATGTCGCGCAGGATCTGATACCCCGGGTTCGGCAGTTCCACGATGAACGTGCTGAACTGCTGATGACGCGGCGCGTCCGGGTCCGTCTTCGCCATGATGACGGCCAGGTCGGCGGCCGTCGCCGCGCTGCTGAACCACTTTTCGCCATTCAGGACCCAGTTATCGCCGTCTCGGACGGCGCGGGTCTGCATGCCGGTGGCGTCGGAGCCGGCCGCCTTTTCGGTCATCGAATAGCAGACGCGCTTTTCGCCCTCGATCAGCGGCTTGAGGAATTTTTCGCGCTGGAACGGTGTGCCGTGTACGGCAAGTGTCAGCATCGTCGCGTCGTCCGGGCCCTGGCAGTTGAGCGCGGCCGCGCCGAACATGCTCTCGCCTAGCTCCATCTGCACCATCGCGTTCGCGAGCGGGCCAAGGCCCATGCCGCCGTATTCCGCTGGAAGATGCGGGCACCACATGCCCTGGGCTCGCGCCTTCACGCGCAGTTCATCGCGGATCTCGCGATACGGACGGTACTTCAGCTGCTCTTCAGCTGGGATGCATTCATCGTGGACGAACGCACGAACCTTGTCCCGGATAGCCTTCGCGTCCTCGGGAATCTCGAAATCGATAGCCATGATGGTCCTCCTCGTGCCGGCGGCCGCAACCACCCGCGAATGTCCGAATTATCCGCCGTATGTGCCTCCCGACACAGTAAGGTGGGCGCCCGTGGTGAAGCTCGAGGCGTCGGAGGCGAAGTAGAGCGCAGCACCCACGATCTCCTCCGGCTGCCCGCCCCTTCCGACGAGGATCGTGGACGGCGCTCGCTTGTTGAACGCCTCGAGGTCCCACGCCTTTGAGATGTCGGTCAGGAACGGCCCCGGGATGATCGTGTTCACGCGCACCTTTGGAGCGAACGCGCGCGCGAACCCCACCGTCATCGCGTTCAGCCCGGCCTTCGCCGCCGCGTATGGGATAACGTTCGCGCCGGGACTCTGCGATGCCGTGCTTGAAACGTTGATGATCGATCCGCCCTCGCCCGCCGCCATCCGCGACCCCACCATCGCCGACAACCGGAACGGCCCTTTGAGGTTCACACCGAGCACCTTGTCGTAGAGCGCTTCGGAGACATCCTCGACGTGGTCGTAGATGGGCGATAGCCCGGCGTTGTTCACGAGGATGTCGACCTTTGGGAACTGCGCGTACGCGGCCTCGGCAAGCTGCTCCACCTGCCCCCAGTCGCTCACATTGCAGGCGATGGCCGCTGCCTTCCGGCCCGTGTTGAGGCGGATCTCCGCTGCCAACTCCTCGCAGGCTTCGATCTTGCGGCTCGCGATAATCACGTCGGCGCCGCATTCGGCGAACGCGGTTACCATCGCCTTGCCGAGGCCACGGCTACCCCCGGTAACCAGGGCAACCTTGCCTGAAAGGTCGTACCTTGCGCTTGCTGTCATATCCCGGCGTCTCCAGCCCTTTGCGCCGAATCCTACAGGCCCTTTGGGCGCGCCGTCGAACCGGCCGCGTTGCGAGCCTGCGGCCGCAACCCTAAGATCGGCCCACTGCCCCGAGGAAGCGCCAATGAAACTCGCCGAACTGCAACCGCGAATCGAAGGCTTCATCCGCACGAAGCTGGATGACCAGTCCGCGACTGTGACCGGGCTCGGGCCAGGCGGGGGCCATGCCGGCTTCTCCTACCTCTTCACGGCAAACCGAGCGGCCGGGTCGAATCGCTACTTCCTGCGATTGCCTCCCCCGAACGTGAAGTGGGAGGGCACCGCCGACGTCCTGCGACAGGCGACCGTCCTCCAGGCACTCGACGGGACGGACGTACCCCACGCCCGCGTCTTGTGGTCCGGTGACGACCTTGAGTGGTTCGATTGTCCCTACCTCGTGCAGGAGTTCGTGGAAGGCTCGGTAATCCAGGCTGATACGTTCACGGATCTTACACCCGAGACGGCGCAGCGAATGGCGCGCCAGTCGATGGCAGCACTCGCAGGGATCCACCGCCTCGATCCGGCATTGTGCGCCTATCTCGGCGAATTCACCGGTTTCGAGTTCGACGTCACCCGATGGGATCGCTTCTACGAACGCGCAGCCGAACAGGGGCAGCTTGCGAAGCAGCCCGAGGTCCGCCGGCTCTTGCTCGAGAAGACCCCGCACGATGCGCGCATCGGGGTGTACCACGGCGACTTCCAGTGGGCGAACCTCATGTTCTTGCCAGACGGGACGCTGAGTGCGGTGATCGACTTCGAACTCTGCGGCATCGGCGCCACCCTCAACGATGTCGGCTGGATCTGCGCGTTCAATGACCCGGCGGCATGGCCGGCCGACCGTTCGCCGCGTATGCCCCACGGCGACGAACTCGAGGCGATGTACCGCGAGGCGTGGGGCGGCGCTCTGCCAGACGTCCGCTGGTTCCGGGCCCTCGCCATGTACAAGTTCAGCATCATCAGCGGCTTCAACCTCATGCTCCACCGCCGCGGCAAGCGGGATGACCCCCACTGGGAAGAGATGATCCCGAGTATGAAGGCGAATATGGACTACGCCTACCAGATGCTCACGTCCTGATCGTGGACCCTCCGGAAAGCCTGCTGCCGGGATACTCGGCTCTGTACGAACAGTTCTCGAATCGCTAAAGTGGCGGCGTCCGGTCATTGCGGCAGGAGATGGAGGATTTGTCATGGCGAACATCGTCGAAATAGAAGGCATTGGTCCGGTCTACGGCAAGAAGCTTGCCGATGCTGGCATCGCAACGGTCGAAGCGCTCCTCAAGGAGGCCGGATCGGCGAAGGGCCGAAAGACGCTGGCCGAGGGACTCGGCGTCGACGCCAGCCTCATCCTCGAATGGGTGAACCGCGCAGACCTCATGCGGATCAAGGGTGTTGGCTCGGAGTACTCTGACCTGCTTGAAAGCGCGGGCGTCGATTCCGTGAAGGAACTGGCAACGCGCCGGCCGGATCACCTCCACGCGAAGATGATCGAAGTCAATACAGCAAAGAAACTTGTGCGCCGCACACCCACCCTCACCGAAGTCGAAGCGTGGGTCGCTGAAGCGAAGACACTCCCCGGCGCCGTGACGCACTAGGCAGAGCGCATCTGCCAAT
>JAFKFP010000093.1 GCA_017308185.1 bacterium
CAGTCTCGACGGGACGCGAGGGTTCGCGTTCGGCGCCCGCAAGTGAACGCATGGGCGCACCCGGAGAGTTTCCTTGTCATCTGCACTTCCCAAACACCCATACGCATGGGTGGCTTCAATCATGTCCGGATTCGGCCGGCCATGGGCGCTCGCGGGCGGCTGGGCCGTCGATGCATGGGTTGGCCATCAGACACGCGAACACGGGGATGTTGACATCGTCGTGTCCCACGAGGATCAGCACACGCTGTTCGAACATCTCAGCGGCTGGAACGTGGTTGCGCACGACCCACCCGTGGCCGGTGGCGGTTCAAACACTGACCGCTGGGACGGCCGTTCGCTCACACTCCCTGCGCACATCCACGCACGCCCATCCGACACCGAGATCCCTGACGGCTGGCCCGTCGCAGGTGCGCCGCTGGATGGTAGGAACCTCGAAGTCATCCTCGACCGCCGCGAAGGCGACGATTGGTGGCTTCACGACGATCCCCGCGTGAACATCGCGGCAGACCAGTACATTCGCGTGTCTCCGGTGGGGCTCCCGACGCTGAGCCCCGAGGTCGTCCTCTTCTTCAAGGCCACGGCGTATCCTGCCGACGCGCGCTTCCCGCGAGCACTGGACGAGCGCGACTTCCTGGCACTATGCGGGCATCTCCGTGCCCAGGAACGTGAGTGGCTTCGCGGTGCGCTCACAACCTACCGGCCGGGCCACGGATGGCTCGGACACATCGCCGGCTGACCGATACTCAGCAGCCTGGGCCGGTGGCGCTTCTACCGGCTCAGGCGGGCGTAATGGCTTTCTTCGTTTCGATGATCCCGTCGAGTTCGTGCTTGAGTTTCGCGAGCACTTCGTCGTAGGGGTAGGCGCCAAGCTCCTCCTCGCCGCGCTTGAGGTTGACGTACTTTGGCCCACACCAGAGGCCCAGGTCGGCATCGTCGGTCTCGCCCGGGCCATTGACGCGGCACCCCATGACAGCGATCGTTATGTCGTAATCTTTGGCATACGCGGACATCTCCTTCACATGAAACGCGAGGTCGATGAACGCCTCGTTCTCCACGCGGCTGCAGCTCGGGCAGGAGATGATGTTCAGGCCATGGTCGATGAATTTCGGCACGGAGCGGAAGCGGCCCGCCTCGACGTCCGCAATGATCTGCTTGCCGGCTTCGACTTCGCGCCACTTCTCTTTGAAGGGGAGAGTGAGTGAAACGCGAAGCGTATCGCCAATGCCGCGGCTCAGGAGCTGTTCGAATGCGATGCGGGTTTTGATCACGCCATCGGGCAGCATGCCGGCCTCGGTGACTCCCAGGTGGAGGGGAATCTCCGGGCGAACCGAAGCGAACCGCGTGTTGCCTTCGATAACCTTCCGGGGATCGCTGTCCTTCATAGAGACGACATAGCGAGTGAACCCGAGATCGTCGAGGATGCGGCAGTGTTCGAGCGCGCTCTCAACCATCGCAGTGACACCGGCAATTTCAGGCGGGTCGGCGCCATCGAACTTCGCTGCCATCGCCGGATCGACGGAGCCGCAGTTCACGCCCACGCGGATGGCGCAATCGTGAGCCGCGGCCTGCTCGGCGATGAATGCGACCTTATCGCGCACGGGCTTCTGCTTCTCGTGGTGGTAGAGGTGACCCGGGTTGTAACGCACTTTGTTGACGTGGGGCGCTACCTGCGCGACGAGCCGATAGTTCTCCTGGAGGTCGACCACAAGGTTGGCTTCGGGGACGCGCGCGCGGACCTCGGCGAGGCAGGCGACGTCCTGCGGGTTGTCGACAGCGATGCGCACGAGGCCTGCTCCGGCTTCGTGTAACGCTCGGTGGTGGCGTCCAGATCCTGTGTGCGCGTGGCACACATAGATTGGACGACTATCGGATTGCCGCCACCGATGGTGACGGAGCCGGCGCGGACTGGACGGGATGGGGCTCGCTTCATGGACGAAGTGTAACAGGGTGAATGCAGGCGGTGTGAGCGGAGTGAGCTCGCGGTGGTCCATGGCCAGCTGAATCACGCCGGGAAGCGGCTTGTGGGGTAACGCGCATATACTCGGCCTCAGAACCGAGGACGGAGGCACCCATGGACGTGGAAGCACTTAACGCAGCCTGGCTCGAAGCATGGAGCAACAAGGATGTACCGACGCTGCTGACCCAATACCACCCGGACGTCACCTACAAAGACGCCCAGACTGCACAGGGAATCACTGGCGAAGTGGCGCTGGGGCAGTACCTTAGTGACCTTTTCGCGGCCATGCCGCCCACCCGATACACTCCCGACCAGGTCTGGGCGATTGATGGCGGGTTCTGCGGTCGCTGGTTCGCCGAAATGGACCTCCCCGACGGTTCGAAACGCAAAATGCGCGGCTTCGACCTCTGCCAGCTCAAGGACGGCCGCATCATCTACAACGAGGTGTACACACACGCCCTGTGACCCTCCGGCATGTGCCGGGTCCGCAAAATGCAGTCGTTCGCCGCATCAGAGGGAGCCGTGAAGGACCTATCATCGACGCGCCTGGTACTCATCTGTGGCCTTCCCGCCTCTGGCAAGTCGACCCTCGCACGCCGACTCGCCGCAACCATCCCCGCCGTGCGTTTGGACAAGGACGAATGGACACTGCGCCTGGGCCACGACCCGTGGGACGACGCGTTCCGAGTGCGCATCGAAGAACAACTGTGGGCGCTTACGCAGGAGCTCCTCGCCACCGGCCAGAGTGTCATTCTCGAGTGGGGACACTGGGCACGCGTCGAGCGAGCCGAGAAGCGGCTTGCTGCCCGGGCCCTCGGCGTGGGCGTCGAACTGCATTACCTGCATGCGCCGTTAGATGAACTCATCGAACGAGCTGAACGGCGCAATGCCTCCGGCGAATGGCGCGCCGCGCCCATGACGAGGGCGCACTTCGAACAATGGTCAGCCATCTTCCAGCCGCCCGACGTCGAGGAAGCGCGCCTGTTCGACGAGCCCAGCTATGACACGACCTGACCAAAGAACGCTCGCACGTCGTCCACCAAGAGGTCGCCCGCCTCGAGCGCGGCGAAGTGGCCGCCTCTTGGCATCTCGGCCCAGCGGGCGATGTTGAATCGCGGTTCGGCCCAGTTCCGGGGAGCGCGCCACGGCTCTTTCGGGAACACCGCTACGCCTGTCGGGACTTCAACTTTCGGGTAGCGGAACGACGTCGGGTCGTGGCTCGCTTCGTAGTAGATACGCGCGGCGTTCGCGGTGCTGTTGGGCGCCCAGTAGAACATCAGGTTGGTCAGCAACGTGTCCTTCGAGAACGCCTTTTCCACGTCGCCGTCGCAGTCGCTCCACGTGCGGAACTTTTCGACGATCCATGCCGCGAGGCCGGCGGGTGAATCGCTCTGCGCGACCGTGAGCGAATCCGGCTTCGTCCCCTGCACGTTGCTGTAGCCGGTCTCGCCCGCCTGGAACGCGTTGCGCTGCTCCGTGGCGACCCGGTCGGCTTCCGAAGGTTCGGCCGGCGGCGGCGCGATCACGAAGTTCAGATGGATCGCCGCCACGTGGTCCGCATGTGCCGAACCCATCTTCGCCGCCGTGATCCCGCCCCAGTCGCCGCCCTGCACGCCGTATCGGTCGTAGCCCAGGCCCGTCATGAGCTGGTCGAACGCAGCGGCGATCCGGGTGATTCCCCAGCCGCGATCTTGCGGCCTGCCACCGAATCCGAACCCGGGCAGCGACGGGATCACGAGATCGAACGCCGGTGCGTCGGGCGCACCATGCTTCGCCGGTTCCGAAAGCGGCCCCGCCAGCTCGAAGAATTCGAACATCGAGCCGGGCCACCCATGGATGAGCAGCAACGGGAACGCGCCGGGCTGGCTCGACTTCACATGCCAGAAGTGGATATCGACACTATCCACTTCCGCCAGGAAGCCGGGCAATTCGTTGAGCCGCGCCTCCTGTGCGCGCCAATCGTATCCATCCGCCCAGTACTCGCAGAGTTCACGGACGTACCCGACCTCCGCTCCATAGTCCCAGCCCACGCCAGGAATCGGCTCTGGCCAGCGTGTCGCGCGCAGGCGAGTTCGAAGGTCGTCGAGAACAGCGTCGGGGACATCAATTTGGTACGGTCGCGATTCCATGCCGCGCATCATAGCGCGGCCACGGGTTCTTGCCCGCACGGGTCGTGCTTGGGAAGATAACGAGGCCTCGAACGAGCGGCGAGCGTGTGGAAGGGCTGAGGTAGCTCAGTTGGTAGAGCACGGCACTGAAAATGCCGGTGTCCCCGGTTCGAGTCCGGGCCTCAGCACCACGGTTTCAAGTTGCCCCTCGCCTTAGATATGCCGCAATGGTTCCGCAACGTCGCGCGGGGGTGCTCTTCAGTGTCCGAAACTCACTGGTAGCTAGGGTGGTGTCACGCTCAGGAGAGGAGGCGATCGCGATGAGTCAGCTCACGGAGACAATCGAGCACCGAATCGAACGTGAGGCAGGCGCGAGAGTAGTGGTCGAGGAGGACGGTGACGACCTCATCGTAAGCGGGCCGGTCTCGAGCGATGATCAGCGACAGGCAGCTCTCGACATTGCCGACCGCAGCGCTCTGGGCTACAGAGTGCGGGATAACATGCGGAGGGATGCAGTAGAGCCAGAAGAGGCTGGCGGGATGAAGCTATCCGAGGTTGAAGTCGCCGGTTTTGCGGGAGCGGCGCCGGGGACGGTCGAGCGAGATAGTATCGAGCCCGGGGACTTCATGGACAGGACGCCGGGCTCGGACCCCCTGGCGGCGAGCGGCGCGGGGGCAGCCGAGTTAGATGAAAATACTTCGGCTGAGGGAGAACAAGCCTATTCGCCGCCAATCGACCCGGTCGGCACGAATAGCGAGGTCATTGGGGGCTTCGAATCATCCTCCGATAGCCTCGTAGCTTCGATGAGCACGTCGCCTCGCGGCGATGAAGAGCTGGCGGACGAAGCGCGAATGCTGCTTCACGCGGACTCGGCAACGACGGATCTGCGCGTGGCAGTAGAAGTCGAGCGCGGTCGAGCGACCCTTTCAGGACGCGTGCCGACCATTGACGAAAGCGATATGGCGGCCGAGGTAGTGGCGCGTGTCCCGGGCATCATCGAGGTCATCGACAACATCGACGTTGAAGGCGGGCGTTACGTATAAATCTGAGGCGGTGCACCGCGGCGGGCACAGGCTGTTAGGCTAAGACTCGATGAAAGCGCCCAGATCGACTACGCCACTCGCGACGTATCGCCTGCAACTCACACCCTCGTTCGGGTTCGCGGACGCAGCGGCAGTGGCCCCTTACGTGGCGACGCTGGGGGTTTCACATCTCTATCTCTCACCGATTTTCGCCGCCGCGCCGGGGAGCGAACACGGGTACGACGTGCTCGACCACGGAAGGGTGAACGACGAACTCGGCGGCATCGCCGGCCTTTACGAGCTATGCAGGGTGACGGACCAGTGCGGGCTAGGCATCATCGCAGACATCGTCCCAAACCACGTAGGACTCGCCGGCGGCGCTAACGGCTGGTGGCGTGACGTGATGCGGTACGGGCGGGACTCGGCATTCGCTCCATATTTTGACATCGACTGGGATGGGCAGGCCTATCTTCCGGCTGGTCTGCTCGTTTACCCGATCCTTGGCCGGCCATTCGGTGAAGCGCTTGAAGCGGGCGAGCTAACGCTCGCGGTGGAGTCAGGCGAGATTGTGGTCCGGTACTTCGAACACAGTTTCCCGATTGCACCCCGCACGTACCTGCAGGCGCTTGGGATGCCTCCGCCTGTACTCGAGACGAGGAACCCGGGCGCATTGGGAGAACTGGCCGAACTGCTGGACACGATGTCACGAGCGGGTGCGACAGAGACGCCCACGTTGCTGGAACGATTCGGGACGCTGTTGGCCGATGAACCGGCAATCGCCGGGCTCATCAACGATCGGCTTGCGGAGTGCAACGGACGGGTGGGCGAGCCGGCGAGTTTTGACGCCCTGGAACGAGTGCTCGTGGCCCAGTCGTACAGGCTGGCTTCGTGGCGCGTCTCGGCGGAGGAAGTGAACTATCGGCGGTTCTTCGACATCAACGAGTTGGCGGCGATCCGCATCGAGCACCCTCCGGTCTTCGACGCCGTGCACCGGCTCACAGAGGAGTTCGTAGCACATGGAGTGATAGACGGACTGCGCGTGGACCACATTGATGGTCTTTCGGATCCAACTGCGTACCTTGGTGCACTCAGCGAGATGCTAAATCGAGGCCGCGACGCGGAAACGCCCGCCGAACGCCCACTGTATGTAGAGAAGATCCTCGGTTGGGATGAGATGCTGCCTGCCGCGTGGCAGACGACCGGCACCACCGGTTACGACGCACTGGCGCATTTCGACCGCGTATTCGTCGACCCGGTGGGCGAGGCGCTGCTCTCCTCGACATACGTGGAGTTCTCTGGACGTGGACAATCATTCGATGAGATTTCGTTCGGGACGCGGCGACGGACCGTGGAGCGAACCTTTGCTGGCGAGCTGAATGTGCTCGCCGCGCACCTCCACCGCATCGCACAGGCCGATAGGCTCACCCGCGACATTACTCTGCGGGCGCTGCACGACGCCGTCGCGGCATTCATCGCATCCCTGCCCGTGTACCGCACGTATCTCAGCGGCGGCGCCCCGTCAGCGCGGGACGAGGCCATCGTAAAGGAAGCGGCTGAGGCAGCCTCCGAGCGCGACCCGAACGTGAGTGCGGATACCCTCGCATTCCTCTGTACCATCTTGCTATCCGACCCTCGCGAAGAGTCGCCGGAACAACGCGAGCAACGCCTGGAGTTCCGCCGCCGGTTGCAGCAGCTTGCAAGCCCTGTGATGGCAAAGGGGGTGGAGGACACGGCGTTCTACCGGTACAACCGGCTGCTTTCCTTGAACGAAGTCGGTTCGAACCCGGCGAAATTCGGTGCGTCGGCAACGGAGCTCCACGAATGGTTCGGCCGGCGAGCGCGAGAATGGCCACGGGCGCTCTCAGCCACGACGACGCACGACACAAAGCGGAGCGAAGACGCACGCGCACGACTGCATGTGCTTTCCGAAATTCCACGAGAATGGCGGCGGGAGGTTCGGGCATGGTCGCGAATGAACAGCCGTTACGCGGCTGGCAACGACCATGCGCGTATCGACAAGAACCTTGAGTACTACTACTACCAAACCCTCGTGGCTTCGTGGAATGGGCCGCCCACCACGCAATTCCGCGACCGCATCGCCGGGCACATGACCAAGGCGATGCGCGAGGCGAAGGAACGCACGGGGTGGACGCGCGTGAACGGCCGGTATGAGGATGCGGTACAGACGTTTGTACGCGCGACGTTGGATGGACGGCGGTCGCGGCGATTCATAGAGCGCGTGCAACGCTTCCATGACCGCATCGCCCCGGCGGCCGCGCTCAACAGTCTCGGCCTCTTGACGCTCAAGGCAACAGCACCGGGCGTCCCCGACTTCTACCAGGGGAGCGAAGGCGTGCTCTATTCCCTGACGGACCCGGACAATCGCCGGCCGGTGGACTTTGCGTCGCTTCGCAAGTGGGCGGCGGAGGGCCGGGATCAATGGGCATGGGATGATTCGCTGGCGCAGAGGAAGCTGAAGCTCACGCCTGCCCTGCTTCGCCTGCGCGGGCGTCATCACGAACTCTTCACCGATGCGGTATACACGCCGATCGAGGCGACCGGCTCCATGGCCGAGCATGTATTCGGGTACGTTCGAAGGCGGCGTGCGGACTGGATACTGATTGTCGTGCCGCGGTTCACTGCCCGAATGGTGACGCCGCAGGGATGGCTACCAGGTATATGGAGTGACACCGCAATCACGGCCCCGAGCCAGGTGCGGACATGGCGGAATGCGATAACCGGGTGTGAGATCGCTAATGCCGAGCACCTGTTGGTGAGCGACATCCTCGATGCCGTCCCCGTCGGGGTCTACGAGGGGCGGACTGGCCGATGAGCCGTCAAGCGAGTTGGAATCCAACGCTTGGAGCGGTCGTGGATGGAGATATGGTCCGATTCTCGGTGTGGGCGCCGAAGGTCGCGACATTGCGCCTGGTCATCCGCTCAGACCGCGGGGAAGAGGAAATCCCGATGGAGCACGCGGGCGGCGTATGGACAGCGGAGGCCCAGGTATGCGCCGGCGACCGCTATGCCTACCTCGCCGATGGCGCCGGGCCTTTTCCGGACCCGTGCTCACGATCGCAACCCGACGGCGTGCATGGATGGAGCGAGGTGGTTAGACCCGACGCTTTCGCATGGACAGACGGTGATTGGACGCCGCCAGGCTTCGACGACCTGATCATTTACGAGGTTCACGTAGGTACGCTGACCGAGGCGGGCACTTTCGAGGCCGCGATCGAGCAGTTAGAGCGGCTCAAACGGCTGGGAATCACGGCGATTGAAGCGATGCCCGTCGCAGCATTTCCTGGCCGTTGGAACTGGGGGTACGACGGCGTCGCGCTTTTCGCACCGTGCAAAGTCTACGGCGGGCCACATGGGCTACGCGCGTTTGTGGACGCGGCGCATTCGACGGGCATCGCGGTGATCCTTGACGTGGTCTACAACCACTTCGGACCAGACGGCAACTACACGGGTGTTTTTTCGGAGCAGTACCTCACAGAACGGCATCAAACGCCCTGGGGTGCGGCGGTCAACTTTGACGGCGAGGGGGCTTCGTATGTGCGGGACTTCTACCTCGAGAACCTCGCACACTGGCTGTTTGAGTACCACATCGACGGATTTCGATTCGACGCGACACACGCGATCATCGACGAATCACCCGAGCATATCCTTGCTGAACTCAGCCGTCGCATCGAGGAACTGTGCCAGGGGCGGCAACGACCCTACCTCATCGCTGAGACGCATGAGAATGACGTGCGGTACCTGTTGCCGCGGAGCGACGGTGGCTTCGGGTTTGACGCGGTGTGGGCAGATGACTTTCATCATGCGGTGCGGACGGCACTCACGGGTGAGCACGAGGGGTACCTCGCGGGGTTCGACGGAACCATGGAAACGCTCGCCAAGTTGATCGAGCAGGGCTTCTACTACGAGGGGCAGTTCGACGCGGGTTTCGGTGATATGCGTGGGACGGCAGCGCGAGAGCGGCCGTGGCGCCAATTCGTCTACTGCATCCAGAACCACGACCAGGTGGGGAACCGTGCTTACGGTCAGCGCCTGCATCACTCAGTCGGCCGTGACGACGTCCTGGCCGCGGCAATGCTGCTCCTGCTCTTACCGCAGACACCTCTGCTTTTCCAGGGCCAGGAGTTCCTCGCGGCAGCACCCTTCATGTACTTCACGGATCACGAGGCCGAGTTGGGGCGCCTCGTCACAGAAGGACGCCGCCGGGAGTTCAGGTCATTTCGGGCATTCGAAGACGAATCCATCCGTCAACACATACCCGACCCGCAGGACCCGGCAACATTTACGCGCTCGAAGCTGGACCTCGATACGGGTGCGTTCGGGATCGGCCAGCTTGCTGCCGAGTTCTATCGAGAGTCCCTGCGGCTGCGACGCGAGGACCGTGTGCTTCGCGCGTTTCGTGCGGCTCGGCTGCCACTCAAGGCCGCGGCCTATGGGCGCGCGCTCACCGTGGGAATGGTGTGCGATGAGGGCGTTCGGACCATAGTCATCAATTTCGGCGAGGCCACTTCCCTCCCTCTGCGGGCGGGCGCGAAGGTCGAACTGCATACCAACGAACCGCGTTTCGGAGGGTCCGCTGTCGAGCCTGTCGTCTCCAGCGCGTCAGTGGCGATGCCACCGCGGACTGCGGCCTTCGTCTCGCACGATGGTTAGGTCGGGGACTACTGACTGTCAGCGATCCTTCAAGAGTGCGGCGATATTGCCGCGCGCCACCAGGGACGAGAGTAGCGGTCCGACGATGACTACGGAGAGCGCAGCGCAGGCAGAGGTGACGGCCGCGAGATGTATGCCCCCCCAGGTCAGGGCGTTCCCGGATGCCCGCTGGATGGCGAGTGCCCAGAGCACTCCCACAGCCCACGCTGCCAAGGCGAGCAGCCACGTTTCGATGGCCAGCATCAGCGTCAGGAGCGAACGCGGCGTGCCCAGGGCGAGGTAGAGTCCGAGGTCGGCGCGCCGGAACCACGCGGTGAGCAATAACACGCCTACGATCAGTGCCGCGCCGGCTATCCAACCGTTACGCTGCGGCCTCGATGCCAATTCCTTCGACGGGTTACGAGTGAACTGGTCCTGTGCCGTAAAGGGCCGCACGGTGGGGTCGTTGTCGCCGGTCGCGAAGGCTGCGGCGAGCATGTCAGCACCGCCGGGATAGGCCTCCGGGGTAAATTCGACCCAGCACTCATCGACCATGCCGGACGGCGGGATGACCTCAAGCAGCGACCGCCCGGCCTGTGGCGCACGCTGGTTCACATCGAGGACGCCCGTGAGGCGCGCTGGTGGTCCGCCCACTCGAGCGAGGAGCAGCCCTGGCCTGAGGGCCAGCTCGTCGGCGAGGGCACGCCCGGAGAGGAACGTGGCGGCGTTTTGTGGAGCGGCGGGCACATACGCGGGGTCCCAGACCCGAGGGAGGTCACGGGTGACGCCGTACTGCTGATAGAGCACCCCGGGCGCCATCGTGAAGGTCGCCTGCCCTTTGCCCCGGTCACCACCCGCGGCCACTACTCCGGGCACGGCGTTCAGTTGCTCGCATCGCGCAGCCGAGATGCCGCCCTGCTGGGCGACGATGGCGACGTAACCACCCGCTGCCCGGTAGTCTGATTCGAAACTGAGGAGGTCGTCGGCCTGCCTTAGTTCAAGAAACGCGAGGCCGCCGAACACCACCGCCATCGCCGCGAACACAATGAACGAGCGGGCGCCGTTCGCGGTCATGTTCAGAATCGCGTCAGCGGCAAGGGTGCGAACGCGCCAACTCACGGCGCGGCCTCTTCGACGTGCCCATCGATGACGCGGATGAGACGATCGCACTGCCGAGCCACTTCGGCATCATGGGTGGCCAGGATGACGGCCGTCCCCTCGGGCCGGTTCCGCAGAAGCGCGGCAGTGACATCCAGCGTCGTCGCGTGGTCCAGCTGACCGGTGGGTTCGTCAGCGAGGATAAACGACGGGCGGGCGGCGAGTGCGCGCGCGATGCAGACGCGCTGGAGTTCGCCGCCGGAGAGCTGCCGCGCCTCCTTCTGCGCGAGGCCGGCAACTCCGACCGCGTCGAGCGCCGCTGCCGCTGCCTCTCGTGCGCCCGCGCGGGTTTCACCGCGCACCAGTAGTCCCAGGGCCGCATTATCGAGCGCAGTCCGGCGCGGCAGGGCGTTCGCGGTCTGGAAAACCCAGCCGAAGCGCTCGGCGCGGATACGGGCGAGCGATGACCCCCCATGCGGAAGTCGCGCACCGTCAAGTTCGATGACACCGCCGGATGGCGCGATGAGCAGGCCAAGGATGGTAAGGAGCGTGGTCTTGCCGGAGCCGGACGGCCCCATCAGCGCGACTGTCTCGCTCGCTTCGATGCGCAGCGTCACGTCGCTGAGCACGGCGGGGCCGCTCTCGGAGTAGCGGTGGGTGACATCGCGGAGGGCGAGCGAGGCTATGGACATTGCGGCGCCGCCAGCACCTGGCCGGGGTTCGCGAGGAGCTGCTCGCCGGGTTCGATGCCACCGGTCACGTCGGTGATGCCGGCGCGCGCATCGGCGACGGTTACATCGACGGCGCGATACGCCTTGCCATCGGGCAGCCAGGCGCAGAGCTGACCGTGCTCGCCGGTCATGACGGCGGTCGATGGCATGGCGGCGGCATCGAGCGGGGTGGCGCGCTGCACGATGCCCGACGTGGTGTTCGCGCCGCCGGGGCCGCCGCGCCCGATGTTCGCTCCGCCGCCATCCGATGACGACGGCTGTGGGAGCACGGCGGTCAGGTCCGCCAGCGCATCGGTGGCGACAGCTTGTTTCGAGGCATCGATGGCGAAGCTCTTATCGTTGACGATGACGACCCACTTCGCCGAAGGGTCAAGTTCGAGCGTGCCCTGGTTCGCGGCGGCGAGCGTGGCAGAGGTGAGTGTGGACTGGCCGGCGGCGATGGCTGAGCCGGGCGATGGCGCCTGCTCGCCGGCGACAAGTTCCAGGGTCGCGGGTGTAAACGGGCTGGAGGGGAGCCACACCACCCATGCGGGGTCGAACGTGGTGGTGGCGGTCGGCACGCCGAGCGCCTTCGCCATATCGCGGATGCCGATGCTGGTGGCGTAGGTGGCGCGCGTGGGGTCCGAGGGCAGTGCATCCATATAGCCGAGGCCGAGAAGCATCTCGTTCAGGGATTCGACATCGGGGCCGGTGTCGCCGCTGGCGATGGTGCGGTAGAACGGCGTTTTTGTGGCATAGGCGATTCGGCGGACTGCATTGATTGCGGCGACAGTATCGCCGGATTTCAAGGGCTTTCCCGCGGCTGCGTCGACGGCGGTGACCATGCCGGTCCACGGCGGCGCATAGAGGTCCTTGCCCTGGTCCCAGGTTGGCGTGAGCGAGACGGGCTGCGACCCGGTAACCTGCCGCCCCGTCGCCTTCGCGAGCACGGGCGCGGCATCGAAGGTGACGCCGGGGAGGCTATCGGTTGAGCCCATGCGCAGGGCAACGAGGAAGATGATGGGCGCGGCGATGAGGCCCAAGAGGAGGGCCGCGCCGCGGCCGGGGATTCGGAGTCAGCAGACGAACCTAGCCACCGGCGAAATTCGGGAGCTTGAATTGGGCGCTCACCGCC
>JAFKFP010000099.1 GCA_017308185.1 bacterium
CTAGACGAATGCGCCGTGGCTTCTAGCATAGCGGCGATGGCTCTTCGCAGGCAAGGCATGCGGCACATTTGTGTCCTGTATCTGGGCAGCATCTTGGCCCTGTTCGCGATCGCGGTTGCGGCCTCCAGTTGCTCCAGCGGTAGTGGACACGGGAATCGTGAGAACACCCCGCCAGCTGCACCTTTCACGGCCGCCACCGAGCCGGCGCCGGCTGCCATCATGACACTGCTGGACCAGGTCGCGGCAGTGCGGCAACTGCCGCCTCCAACAACGCTCAAGGTTGGCCTGGTGGCACGGTCGGATGCGTCGAAGCTGATCGATAGCCTGCTTACCGCGCAGGACCGGGCCACGATGGCGAAAAAAACCACGCTGTACCGCCTGCTGGGCCTGTTGGCTCCTGACCAGGACTACCTCGATGTGTACCGGGCATTCGTCGGCGAATCGTTGGCAGGCCTTTATTCCCCGCAGCAGAAGGCCCTGTGGATCGTGCACCCGGATGGCACTTCCACCGATTTCGCGAACGTTGGCGGCCAGGAAATGCAGACGCTCGAGCACGAACTTGTGCACGCGGTGCAGGATGCAAACTTCAACCTCAGTGCGATTTCGGACAGCACTGCGGGCCTGGACCAGGCACTGGCCGCGACGGCCCTGGTTGAAGGCGACGCCGTATCGACCCAAAGAAATTACGATGCGAAGTACGCGGCTATCGCGGCCGGCGGCACGGTTATCCTCGCACGTTTCGACAACCTCGACGCAGCGGCCCCGCCCGCCTTCGTCCGCGAGATGACGTTCCCCTACACGGATGGCGCCGACTGGGTTGATGGGATCCGCGGGCGCGGCGGGGATGCGGCGGTTGATTCACTCTTCAAGCATCCCCCCGACGGGACCGTGTACGTGTTCCACCCAGAGCGCATCAGCACAGGCTGGACGCCCCAGGCGGTGACGCTGCCACCCCTCGCAGCGGTGCTCGGCAAGGGCTGGACGAAACAGTCGGGAGGGCAGTTCGGCCAATTCGAGGTCCAGAATTACCTCCAACTGGGTTTGCCAGGCCTCCAGGCGGTCCAGGGCGCCGATGGCTGGGCAGGGGATCACTACGACGTCTACACGCATGGCAGCGACAGTACGGCCACGTTCAGGATTGTGTTCGGCACCGCGAGCGAGGCCCAACGGTTTGCGAAGGCGCAGGATGCCTTGCTCAAGGCACAGGGCGCCGGGACGGCTTCGGTTGACGGCGGGATGACTTCCCTGAGCCTGAGCGGCGGCCGTACAACGGTGAGGCTCCCCGCCGACGGCCCGACGGTCACGTTCGTGGTTGGCTCGGCGCCGGAGATTGCGAAGCAGGCAGCGGCGGTGCTCGCCCACGGCTAGGCGGTCACACCTGGCGGCAACCAGTATCCATCAGAAGGCGGAGACGGGTCCTCCGCCGTTTTTCCAATTGCACGGTGGCCGTACACACCATAGATTCTTTGTAGACACCAACGGACATCGTCGATGTCGAGAAGGGAGACGCGGATGACCATTCAATCCAACGCACATATCGCCGTCTCACCAGGAGCGCCGCTGGGGTAGCTGACCTCTGAAATGTCAGCAGTCGTTGGCGCCGTACCGTGAGGTACGGCTTTTTTGGCCCCACCAGACGACCTGCCAGTGCTCGGACTATAGCGAGCAGCAGGTGGGTAAACACTATCTTCGGCAGTATTCGAACCAGCGAACGCACAGTCGCTTTGCCGGTGCGTCGCGTCATC
>JAFKFP010000100.1 GCA_017308185.1 bacterium
GTAGTACGTGAGCGGACCCCATTTCGTCCCGAGCGAGAGGACGAGGCCGCTCGCCAGCGCAATGAACGCCAGCGGGATGTAGAACCACGGGCCGAACAGGCCCATCGCCACGTACACCGCGCGGACGGTTTGGGGGTCGCCGGTATTGATGCCGATGACCGCGAGGCTGAGCAAGACGGCCTCGGCGCCGATCCACGCGACCGACGACAGGACGTGCACCATGAGCGTCAGGCGATAGACGGCAGGCGGGAGCCGCCAGCGCCGAATCGCGGTGTTGGCGGTGGTGAAAACAGCGGTGGCCATGAGTCAGTTGTAGCGTCGGATTGTCACGAAAATGTGGACGCCCGCCGCGGTGCTGCGCAAAGCCACTTGGTGATTCACCAGCAGCGATGGGAGCGTCTGATCGTTCGCGGTCGCCTCTACTGCCTGTCCTCCCGTTAGCCCTGGCGGCGGATCATGACTGCCGTGAGTGCGATGGACGCCACGCTGAAGCCGAGCATGGCGAGTAGAGAGGTCGCGAGGTGGGTGCCCGGGAGGTTCGTGAGCGTGGCGCGCATGCCGTCGACGGCGTAGGTCGGCGGCATCACGATCGCCGTCTTCTGCAGCACCCACGGCAGCTGGCTCGTTGGGATGAGCACCGGCGCGAAGAACAGGACATAAAATATGATGAGATTTGTGAGCGAGTTGGTCACCTGTTGCTGGGGCGAGAGCATGGCAATCGTCACGCCGACACCCGAGAGCGAAAGCATCGCCAGGAGCGACACGATGATCACGGCAGGGTCGATGTTGAACCCGATGCCGTAGCGTGCCCAGCCGAGGACCAGGGTGACGATGATGCCGGGAAGCGCGAGTACGGCGGTCACGGCGAGCATGGAGAAGACATAGGCTTCGCGCCCGATGGGCATGGTGAGGAAGTAATCGAGCCGGCCCTGATCCTTCGCATCGGAGAGGAAATTGGGGAGCATGACAAGTCCCACAGTGACGAACGATTGCGTGGCCGCCCCGATGGTGAGGTACGTTGCAGCTTCGCCTGAGATGTTGGGGATGAGATAGCCGAGGCCGAGCACCAGGCCCAGCGAGAACGACATCTGGATCATCATGATGACGAGGAAATCGGTGCGCATGGCGCGCACCTGGAGGTTTGCAAGGATGCCGAACTGCCGCGCGTAGTCGGTGACGGCATTCATCGGGCCGTCCCCAACGGCGCGGATGCCTGTGGCCGCCGCACTGTCACGGCATAGATGTCATCGAGCGAAGGCGGGCCGATGCGGAAGTCAGTGACTTTGCCGATCTCGCGCATGGTGCTGAGCCAGCCGCTGACGGCCCCGAGGTCGGACTGGGCAAACAGGTACGCTCCCTCCGCGCCATCAGCGAGCAGTGCGGGGTGCGCGGCCAACGGCCCGGCCGCCGAAAGTTCGAGCTTGAGCTGGTCTGTCACGAGCGAACGCAGCGAGGCGGGACTACCCTCGCTGAGGATGCGGCCGCCATCGATGATCGCCAGCCGGTCGATGACGCGTTCCGCTTCGGCCAGGTTGTGGGTGACGAGCAGGACGGTCGTGCCGTTGCGGCCTTCCTCCGCGATCGTGTTCCAGAGCAGTTGTCTGCGGAGCGGGTCGACGTCGTTCGTCGGCTCGTCCAGCACGAGCAGGCTCGTCCCGCCAACGAGCGTCGCGGCGAAGCCGGCCAGCCGGCGGATGCCCCCTGACGCGGAGTGCAGGCTCGTCTTGCGGAAGTCTTC
>JAFKFP010000245.1 GCA_017308185.1 bacterium
GTGCAACGCTTCGCGGGCTCGGGAGCCACGTGCTCACGCGGCGCAGCTGACGCTCATCCGAGCGACGGGTCGCTGCGAGCGGTGCCCTTCTTCAGGATTCGGCCCTCGTCCTTCATCTTCGCAACCTCGCGCGGCCGTACGGTATTGCCGTAGTTATCGACAACATCACCTTTAGCCGCTGCCTGTTGCATGTCACGCAGTTCGCTGATTTCGCCCTTGAGCTTCCGCGGTTTGGGGGTCGGTTTGTTGACTTCGGGATGTTCGTTGGGGCGGCCACCAGTCGCGGGCTTCGAGACCTTGGTGCCGAGGTGGTAATACTTGCCGTCGTCGGGGATTCGCCGCGGGTAACCTTCGCGGAAGGTGAAGGCGGCGAACGACGTCGGCATGATACGCGTGGCATCCTTGAAGCAATCCGGGCACGGCACGGGCTCGGTCGCTTCACGCATCGGTCGAAGCTCTTCGAAGATGCCGTGGCAGGGCTCGCAATAGTACTCGTAAAGGGGCATCGATGTCTCCCATGAAGGTTGGAACGCTCTTCATTCTACACTGGCATCGCGGTCGCTGCCTTCGCCTCTCGCGGAAGGGTGCTCGAGTGCTTCGAGGAGTGGCAGGGCCTCGCGGATCGACGCGATGCGATGCACGTTCTTGCCAGTGAGCCAGTCATTCCGTGGCCAATCGACGAGGAATACGGCCTGTGTGCATTCGGCGACCCATTCGGCTGTGTGTGGGTCGTCTTCGAAATGCGCCATGGCTCCAAGCTCACGCACCATCCTGACCTTGTACTGGGCGGGCGTTTCTTTCCAGCTCGGCCGGAGGTGGAGTGCGGGGACGATACCGAGATAGCGCTCGAACCAGCGTTCAGTCGCCTCGCGGGCCACTTCGGCGCGGGCCGAGAGCACATGGCATTCGAAATGGGCCGCGATTTCGATGAAGCCCTGGCGAGCGCCGGGCATGGGACGGCGTCCCACATACCTCCAACGTTCGGTGAGCCAGAGGATATTGCGCGTGCCCTCTCCATCCCGGCTTTTGTGCTGGTTTCGCCCCGGGTTGATGCCAAACGGCGGGCGGCAGATGACGCCATCGAGATCGAAGGTGACCACGGGACGGGAGGGCATCGCACCATGCTACGGCAATGGCGCGTAGGCGCGGGGTACAGCAGCGTGTATCCGCGTGGATGCCTTTGTCCTGCCTGCGATGGCCGGTGCCGCGTTTGTGGCCGGCGCTGTGAACGCTGTAGCCGGTGGCGGCTCGCTCATCAGCTTCCCGGCAATTGTCGCAGCAGGGTATGACGCGCGCCGATCGAGCATCACGAATTCCGTAGCACTGTGGCCGGGGTACGCGGGAGGCTCCTGGGGTTATCGCCATGAGCTTCGGCTGCAGAAGCGGCGGGCCGTGCTGCTCAGCCTTCCGAGCATTGGCGGAGCGATTGCGGGTGCAGTGCTACTGGTTTCGACGCCGGCATCGGCGTTTGACGCAGTCGTGCCGTTTCTCATCCTGTTCGCCTGCGGCGTCATGGTGTTCCAGGAGCGGCTTGCAGCATTTGCCGCGAACCACCACCTGACGTCCACGAGCGATGCGAACATCCCGGCGCCGTTGCATATGGTCACGTTCGCACTCGCCACGTATGGCGGTTACTTCGGGGGCGGACTCGGGATCATGATGCTCGCGGCCCTCGGCATCTTTATCCCCGTCGATATCCAGCACTCAAACGCGCTGAAGGGCCTGCTCTCGGCGGTGATCAACGGCGCGGCGGTCGTCTACTTTGTACTGTTCGGCAACGTCATCTGGAGCGTGGCGGCGGTTATGGCAGCAGGGGCACTTTTCGGCGGGTGGGTTGGGGTATACGTGGCGCGCCGCCTCGGCCGAACGTGGCTAAAGATCGCGGTGGTGGTATACGGCGTTGGAGCGGCGGTGTTTCTTTTCATTCGATAACGTCGGCCGGGCGCGTATGGGGGCGGTAGTTATAATTTGGCGCATTCGGACCCAGGAGTGCTGCATGTTGTTTTCTGTCCGGCTGGTGTCACGCCAGCCGCATGAGATGTCGCCGGAGAGCTGGCAAGCCATCGTCTCGGAGCAATATCACGCGACCCGCAGCCATTTCGACCAGGGCAAGATCCGTGCCATCTACCGCGAAACGGGACTCGGCGTGCTGGCAATCTACGACGTCGCCGATGCCCAGGAGATGGACCAGGTGCTGGCCGGGCTCCCGATGTCGCGGTACTTCGCCGAGGTCTCGGTGCATGCGCTGTGGGATATGGCGCCCGGGCTCCAGAGCGTGTGACGACCGCCGGCGATCCGGGGTGTGACAGATCAAGCTGGACTTCCCATGTGACGCGACACGGCGTGTTGTAGTATCGGGCCGACGCGCCGGCCGGTCACCGGCCAAGTGATCGCGAACCGCGCCCGGAGGCAGATCGATGGCGGTGGAGTTTTGGACCACAGGGGTAGGGATCCCTCATGCGTCTGCGCGGCGCGCGCAACGCGCCGAGGCAGACCGTTACGACGGCATGACCGTGGTCGATTCGCAGAACCTGTCGGGTGACCCATACGTGGCGCTCGCGCTCGCCGCGCAGGTCACGACGACGTTGAGGCTCGGCACAGGCGTGACAAACCCCGTCACGCGCCACGCGGCAGCAACGGCATCGGCAATCGCCAGTGTGCAGGGCGAATCGGGCGGGCGGGCCGTGCTCGGCATCGGGCGCGGTGACTCGGCGCTCGCGCACCTGGGACTGGCGCCAGCGCCATTGCCCGTGTTCGAACGCTACCTACACGACCTGCACGCGTATCTCGCGCGCGAAGAGGTGCCATTTCGGGATGGCGCTACGATCGACCGGCTGAGACTCGCGAACCAGCCAACATCGAGCCGCATCCAGTGGCTCAGGCCCGGTTACCCACCGGTACCGATTGATGTGGCAGCAACAGGGCCGAAGGTCATCGCGATCGCCGCACGTGAAGCCGACCAGATCTCGTTCGCGGTGGGCGCTGACCCCAAGCGGCTGCGCTGGGGCATTGGAGTGGCACGCGAGGCACGAGAGCGGGCCGGATTGGACCCGGGGAGTATACCGTTCGGCGCGTACGTGAATGTAGTCGTGCACGAAGACGTAGGCGTGGCCGTGCGCATGGCCGAAGGCGGACTCTCACTCTTCGCACGATTTTCTGCGATGCATGGACGCACGAACGGGCCGACGACAGCCGAGGAGCAGCGCGTCATGACCGCGATCCATGACGGTTATGACATGAACCGCCACAGCCAGGCGGGCAGCCCGCAAGCCGCGCTGCTCACCGAGGAGTTCGCCCGCGAATTCGGGATCATCGGCCCGGCCAGCTACTGCGTCGAGCGACTGAACGAGCTCATCGAGATAGGACTGACGCGATTCGTGATCTCTGGGCCGGCAGGTGGTAGCGGCGAGGCCGCCGAAGCCGAGCAGCGGTTCGTCCACGATGTCATGCCGGCCCTCCGGCGCGCGTCATAGGCACGGCTCGGTGGCTATCGAAATCAGCGAGCAACTTCGCAGCGCGGCCGCGTATCTCGGCGACAGCGGGCGGCGCTGGCTGGACGAACTGCCGGGGCTGGTGGCGAGCCTTGAAGAAGCATGGGGAATTGTGTGCGGCCGTGCACTCAACGGCGGAAACTGGGCGTACGTCGCGGAGGCCACCACGTCGGATGGGCGGATGGCGGTGCTCAAGGTCGGCATCCCACCCGGTGATGAGGACGATGACCGGCGGGAACGACGCGCGCTCAGCATGATGGACGGGGACCCTTACGCCGCCCTGCTGAAGTTCGATGACGAGCGGCGGGCCATGCTTCTCGAACGCCTGGGACGGCCGCTCGGTGAGCTTGGTTTGCCGCCAGAGCGACAGCTCGCCATCGCAACTCGGACTGCGGCGCGCGGATGGCGGCCGGTCACCGGGGCTGGGCTCAGGGACGGCGCTGCCAAAGCCATGTGGCTGGCGGAGTTCGTTGAGCGCACATGGAACGCGCTGAACGAGCCCTGTTCGGAGGAATGCGTCGTCCGGGCGCTCCAGTATGCGAGGAATCGCGAACAGGCCGTGCGGGCGCTTCAGCGGGTGTTCGTCCACGGCGACGCCCACCCATGGAACGTGCTCGAGGTGCCGGGTAGCACGCTGTTCCGACTCATCGATCCCGAGGGACTGGCATCTGAGCCGGCCCACGACCTGGGGGTCATCCTGCGTGGGTGGAACGACGAACTCCAGGCGGGAGACGCCACTGCGCTCGCGTTCCAGCGCGTGGAGCAGGTCGGCGCGATGACAGGCGTTGACCGCCAGGGCGCATGGGAGTGGTCGTACATCGAACGGCTATCGAGCGGCCTGCTCTTGCTTCAACTCGGTCGCGAGGACGAGGCGCGTCCGTACCTGGAAATAGCTGATCGGTTCGCGCGAGTGTATACACCGTGGCCGCAATGACGATGTCCTGGACGCACGCTGGTCCTAGCGGGGCAGGCCGAGGCCGCGCGTAGCGATGATGTTGCGCTGGATTTCACTGGTGCCACCGGCGATGGTGCGCGGGACGGTAGTGAGGTACGTGAGCGCGAACTGTGCGCGAAGCTTCGCGAGCGGCGACCCCGGCATGAGTTGGCCATAGGCGCCGAGCACCTGGAGCCCAGTGTTGGCGATGCGCTGGTCGAGTTCACTCAGGAAGAGCTTGAGCGTGCTGGCTTCCTGGTTTGGAACCTGCCCGGCCGCGAGCATACTCGCGACCCGGTAACTCAGCATCGTCGCGACCGCCACTTCGACGGCGAGTCCCGCGAGACGCTGACGGTATGCCGGACTCGCGTCGGATTCGCGGACGAAGCCGAGTAAGTCATCAAGCGCGCGGCGGGCACTGCCAGCGTTGGCGATGTTCGACCGTTCGAGATCTAGCGTAGTTGTGGCCTGGTACCAGCCGCGGTTCTCTTCACCGAGCAGAGAGTCCTGCGGCAAGCGGACGTTATCGAAGAAGTACTGCCCGAACCCGGCGCGGTCAGCGATGTTGCGGAGTTGATGGAAGCTGACGCCGGGCGACTTGAGGTCGAGCAGGAAGTAGCTGATGCCCTTGTGCTTGGGGGCCTCGGGATCGGTGCGTGCGAGGAGGTACATCCAGTCGGCGTAGTGGCCGCTGCTCGTCCAGGTCTTCGTGCCGTTGAGGATCCAATCATCGCCATCGCGAACGGCGGTAGTCTGGAGGCTCGCGAGGTCGGAACCGGAGCCCGGCTCGCTGAAGCCCTGGCACCAGACAACGTCCCAGTTGGTAATGCCCGGGAGATGACGCCTTCGCTGGGCATCGGTGCCGTACATCATGATGGTGGGGCCGGCATAGCCGACGGCCGGGCCGCGAGCGCCGTTGGGCGCGCGGAAGTAGGCCATCTCCTCGCCGAAGACGAGCTGTTCGATGGCACCTAGGCCCATTCCGCCAACCTCTTCCGGCCATGAGGGTGCTATCCACCCCTTCTCTGCAAGCCGCCTGTTGAACGCGCGCAGCATCGCGGGATCTTCCTCTTCGGCATAGGGGAAGCCTTCCATTTCCGGCGTCATGACCGACTGAAGCCAGCCATGCACCTCGTTGCGGAGCGCGAGCTGTCCGGGTGTGAGATGAAAATCCATGGCGCGAGTGTACGCCGTTCGGCGCAGGCAGCGGGCTCAGACCGCGCGGGACTCAGGCCTCAGCTAACAACGCCCGGCGCAACAGCAACAGCGCGTTCGTCACTGCCCGGCGTTTGACGGCGGCGCGACCGCTGTTCATCGACATCGAGAGGTGCACGACTGCGCCATCGGGCGAGGCGACCGCGACGTGTACGGTGCCGGGTGGCTTATCTTCCTGAGGGTCGGGCCCAGCGACGCCGGTGATACCGACACCGAAATCGGTGCCGAGCCGTTCGCGCACAGTCTTCGCCATGGCCTCAGCCGTTTCGGGGGAGATCACGCCGAACTCCTCGATCACTCCCGGGTCGACGCCGCTATCGATCTTCAGGTCGGTCCAGTAGGTGACGATGCCACCCGGGTAGTAGGTCGCCGCGCCGGGAACATCCGTGAGCGTGCTCGCGAGAAGGCCGCCTGTGCACGATTCCATCGTGCTCAGCGTCTGTTTCCGTGCAGTGAGCATGTCACCGATGACGCCTTCAAACGTGTCGTCGTCGCGGCCCCAGATGGCGTTGCCGAAGATCTGGTCCATCTCCTGTTCGACCGGGCGGATAAGCGACCAGGCCTGTTCCCGCGTGGGGGCTTTCGCACCGATGCGGAGATGGACGCCATCCGCGCGCGCATAGGTGCCAATGCCGATGCCGGGAGTGCCGTAGAGCGGGCGCGCCATCTCGTCGACGCTGCCTTCGCCGATGCCGATCGTCTTGATGGTGCGCGTCACGAGCACGCCGTCGAGCGTCCTGCGTTCAAGCTCCGGGCGCACTTCGTTGGCCCACATGCGCTCCATTTCCGTTGGGACGCCGGGCATGGAGACGATGACGTGGCCGTCGCGTTCGACCCACCAGCCGGGCGCCGTGCCGCGCGGGTTTTCGAGCGCTCGCGCGCTGGGGATGAGCCACGCCTGTTTCAGGTTCGACTCCGGCATCGGGTAACCGCGACCGACGAAAAACTTCCGGAGGTGGGCTTCGAGATCCGGGTCGATGTGCGGCTCTTCGCCGAGGACAGAGCAGATGCCCTCGCGGGTCATGTCGTCGTCGGTGGGGCCGAGGCCGCCGGTGATGATGGTGAGGTCGGAGCGGCCCCAGGCGCGGCTGAAGACTTCGACAATGCGGCCGCGGTTGTCGCCGACGACGGACTTGTAGAAGAGGTCGATGCCGAGCTCGGGGAGCTGGCGGGCGATATGGGCGGAGTTGGTATCGACGATTTCCCCGAGGAGGATCTCGGTCCCGACAGCGATGATCTCGGCTTTCATATGGATGGAATCATAACGGATGGGCCGTGGAGGGTACCGCAAGCGTCGCCCTCAATCGGTCCGGAACCGGTCCGTCGCGCGCACCAGTTCGGCAGCGATGTCGGGGTGACTGCCCGCGTGGCCGGCATTGTCCAGGATGACGAGTTCCGATTCGGGCCAGGCTTTGTGGAGGGCGTAGGCGTTCGACATCGGCGCACCGAAATCGAAGCGACCGTTGATGAGCACACCGGGGATGTCCGCGAGGCGGTCGGCGTTGTCGAGCAGCACGTTGTCTTCGAGGAAGAGGTTGTGGCTCACGTAGTGGGTCACAATACGGGCGAACGCGAGCCGGAACGCGGGGTCTTCGTAGCGCTTCGCGAGGCCCGTTGTGGGTGGCCACTCGGGGCTTGCGGATTCCCAGAGGCACCATTCGTAGGCCGCGTGGTCGCGCACCGCGGGGTCGGGGGCATGTAGAAGTTGTGCGTAGGCCTCGACGATATCGGTGTCGCGTAGCTCGCGAGGGAGGGCGTTGCGGCGGCGTTCGGATTGCTCGGGGAAGAAGTGCTCGATGCCGTGGCGGAAGGCCCAGTCACCCTCTGACCAGCGCCCGGTGGTGATGCCCCAGAAGACGATTTCGCTGACGTGGGCGGGATACTGCTCGGCGTACGCGAGCGCGAGCGTGCAGCCCCACGAGCCACCGAGCAGCAGCCAGCGTTCGATACTGAGGTGCGCGCGGAGGCGCTCGATATCCGCCACGAGGTGCGCAGTGGTGTTCGTCGCGAGGTCGATGCCGGGAGCGCTCGCGTGGGGCGTGCTGCGGCCGCAGTTGCGCTGGTCGAACAGGACGACGTGGTAGCGATCGGGGTCGAAGAGCCGCCGGTGCCATGGAGTGCACCCGGAGCCAGGTCCGCCGTGGACGACGAGTGCGGGTTTGCCGTCAGGGTTGCCGCACTGCTCCCAGTAGACGCGGTGGCGGTCGCCCACCTCGAGGTGGCCATTGGCGAACGGTTCGATGGACGGGTAGAGGCCAGGCATCTGTGGCTACGCCCTCCGCCGGAAGCGCGTGTACACGTAGGGCCGCAGGCCGCCAGACGGCTGGGTGTAGATGTAGCGGCGGGATTCGAGCAACTCGAATTCGTCTCCGAGTGCTTCCACCAGCGCGGCTTCGTCGTAGCGCCGCACAGGCAGCCCGCTGCAATGGTCAGCGCCATCCGGGGCGAAGGCGGCGATAATCGCATATCCGCCGGGGCGCAACAGGCTCCTTAGAAGGCCCAGGTACGCGTCCCGCTCTGCGTCATCGATGAGGAAGTGGAAGAGCGCACGGTCGTGCCAGACGCCGACTTCGCCGATTTCCTTGAGAGCCGACGGGTGGGTCACATCGTCGCAGATAAACGTGACATCGCTGCCTGTTGGGCCGAGCCGGTCTCTCAGGGCGTCAAGCGCGACCTGGCTTATATCCGCGGCGATGATGCGACGATAGCCGTCCTCGAGAAGCAATGGGACGAGCGTCGACGCGCCGCTGCCGATGTCGAGGATGACAGTGTCGGCCGTGGCGTTGCAGTTGCGGACGAGTTCGAGGGAAACCGCCGGGGTTGCTTCGTACCAGCCCGTCTGGTCGGCGGGTTTGCTGGTGTATGCGGCGTCCCAGTGCTCGCGCGTTTCGATGGAGCTTGTCACCGTGCGAGCTTATCACCGTCGCGCAGGCGACGGAGAGTGTGACGCCGACTCATGTGGCAGCAGTCGGGTCAGCCAATTCGACTTTCAGGTTCGAGCCGAGGAAGTGTCCCAGCTGACCGCCTGATCGGCGCGCCTTCGTGGCCGTGGAGGCGCTGACCAGTCCGAAAGGGAAGACGGTGACGGTGCCCGGGTTGGTTCTGCGCCAGGTACCCTCGACGCGACCGTTGATGACGAAAAGTGGCTGGAACACGCCGTTGCCGCCCGGCGCAACGCGCGACGAGTGCTCGGCTGCGAGCACTGCGTCGCGATTGGTGTAGCCGAGCAGATACTCGTCGAACGCGGGGAGCAACAGTGCGCCGGATGGTGCCGAACGCCCGAGCGCGCCGAGGTGATCCTCGAGATCGGGTGCCAGGTAGAAGGTGGTGTCTTCTGACTCGAGTGTGGTGAGATCCGAGCGGGCGACGGCGACGCCGGTGCGCACGTCTTTGAGAGGCAGCTTCGCCCACCACGCGAGATCGCGTTCCGTGGCCGGTCCGTGGCCCACGAAATAGCGCCGTGCGAGTTCGCCGAGCGCCTCGTCGCGTTCGAGACACCGAGGGTCTCGGATCCATTCATCAAGTAAGGCGAACGCCTGGCCGGACTTCTCAAGGGGGCCGAGGCAGAGCGTACCTGCAACTCCGAGATACCAGAGGATGTGGTATCCGCGCTGGCCCGAAGTATCAATTCCTGCCTCTTCGAAGGCATCGAGGAGGGCCTTCCTTGTGGCGGTGTGGCCGCCCGTCAGCTTTCCATGGACAACCTCGCGAGCATGTTCGAACGTGCTGTCATCGAGCCCAAGGCCGGCGTGACGGGTGGCAGCGCTGGCGACCAAGCGCTGCCTGGTAAGCGCGAGTAGCCACGGCAGATCCTCGGCAGTGGTGAGATGCAGCGTCCCTCGCAGCGGCCACGACCGGACGATTTCGCCTGCCTCGAACGCTGCTCTGACGTCGTGAGCCGTGGATGCGGGGACTCGCGCTCCGACGGCCATCTGGACGGCGGCGAAATCCTGTGCCTGCATCGCGAGCATGTTGCGCGCGGCGTCACGCGGGTGGCTCGGCGCGCTATGCACCAGCGACTGGGCAACAAGGCGCAGGTGGGCTATGTGACTTGCTGTCGCACGTGTCGATGACATGTCATCGAGTATGCGGCAGCGTATCGCACTCCATCAGCTGCATGTGCGCGCTCGATCCGCCAGCAGCGCGCGCTCGCGGGTGTTCTGGGTGAGTGACGCTGCGCGCTCGAACTCCTCGCGCGCTTCCGCGAAGCGGCCCAGCTTCGCGAGCAGATCGCCGCGGACGCTGGGGAGCAGGTGATACGACTTGAGGGCGGGCTCTGCGCAGAGCTTCTCGACGATTGGAAGTGCGGCAGCGGGACCTTCCGCCATGCCCACCGCAACGGCGCGGTTGAGTTCGACGATTGGCGACAGGGTGACGGAGTAGAGCTCGGCGTAGAGGCTCGCAATACGTTCCCAGTCGGTGTCCTCGGCGCGAGTCGCGCGGGCGTGGCAGGCCGCGATGGCAGCCTGCAGCGCGTAGGGGCCGTGAGCGCCGCCAAGGTCTTCGGCCCGCTTGAGTGCTGCGAGGCCACGGGTGATGAGGAGCCGATCCCAGCGGGACCGATCCTGTTCGAGCAGCAGAACAGGCTCGCCGGAGCGTCCAACGCGGGCGCGGGTGCGCGAGGCCTGGATCTCCATGAGCGCCACGAGGCCGTGGACTTCGGGCTCCTGCGGCGCGAGGCCCACGAGGAGGCGCCCAAGGCGCAGCGCGTCGTCGCAGAGAGCGGGCCGCAACCATTCGTCGCCGGCAGTGGCTGCGTAGCCTTCGTTGAAGACCAGGTAGATTACTTCGAGCACCGACGAGAGCCGCCGCTGGAGGTCATCGCCCTCAGGCACTTCGAACGGAATATGCTTCGCCGCGAGCGTCCGCCTCGCACGCACGATGCGTTGAGAGATAGTGGCCTCAGGCACGAGAAACGCGCGCGCGATCTCGGGCACCGTGAGCCCGCCCAGGAGGCGAAGTGTGAGCGCTATTCGCGCTTCGGTGGAGAGGACGGGGTGGCACGCGATGAACATGAGGCGCAGTTCTGCGGGATGCCTGCAACTGGCCACTGTTCGAGCGCGGCCACGAGCGCATCCTGAGCAAGGTCCTCGGCCATGCCGACGTCACGAGTCATGCGGGTGAGCGCACTGATAAGCCTGGGCGATTCGATTCTCCAGACGGCATCAATAGTGCGAGCCGTGTCGGTAGTCACGCGACGATCTGAGCATGGTGGGCCCAGCCACGGCAAGCCGTGAATGGGCCCTTGCTGCGCCAATAACCCCTGGCAGGGTGTTGGCGCGACGATGATCACCGTGTCACCGGGCGGATCAGGCCTCACCTTGCATGGCGGCCGGATCCATCCAGACATACTCCCAGATGTGGCCATCCGGATCTTCGAAACCCCAGCCGTACATGAATCCGTGGTCGTCGGGTTCCTTATAGCGGCGGCCGCCTGCCGCGAAGGCGGCGTTGCAGATGCGGTCAACCGCCTCGCGTGACTCTGCGGAGAGTGAAACCAACACCTCGGTCGTGGCCTTCGCGTCGGCAATGGTCTTGGGCGTGAACTCCTGGAAGCGGCCACGGTCCAGGAGCATCACGAAGATGTCATCGGAAATGACCATGCACGTGGCGCTCTCGTCGGTGAACTGCGGGTTGAATGTATATCCGAGGGTCGTGAAGAACTCGACAGATCGATCGAGGTCGTCCACAGGGAGGTTCACGAAAATCATCTGTGCCATATGGTCCGTCCTTTCTTGGGGGTGCAACTAGAGCCCGGCCCCGCCGGCCGGCGCAGCATGCATCTGCCGCACTTCGCTTTCACCGTCGCCTGCGACCTCAAGGAAGCGCTTCGCAAGCTCGATTGCTTCCTCCCTGGAGGCGACGTCGACGATGGCATACCCGGCGACCAGCTCTTTCGCCTCGGTGAACGGGCCATCGGTGACGGTGATTTTGTCGCCGGCCCTGCGTACGCGCGCGCCAGTGTCGCTCGGCATGAGGCCGTCGGTCGTCACGAGCACGCCTTCTGCTTCGAGTTGAGCAATGAAGCGGCCCATCCGTGTCATGTCGTCCTCGGACGGCGGCGCGTCCGTGTCGACCCTGTCGCGGGGTGCTGTGTAGATGGTCATGAATCGCATTGATATCCCTTTCGCGCGGTGGGGCGATGGCGCTTTCTATCCACGCTGCTCTGTCATGCGCTGGCGAAGGCGGTCTTCTTGCTCGCGAAGTTCTGGCGTGAATTCAGTGCCGAAGTCATCGTTTTCGAAGATCTGGCGAATCTCGATTTCGGTGCCGCCGTCGAACGGTGCCTTCTTGACCCACTCGATCGCCTCTTCCTTGGAAGAGACCTGGATGATCCAGAAGCCGGCCACGAGTTCTTTCGCTTCGGTGAAGGGTCCATCGATGACGGTGCGCTTTCCGCCTTCGAAGCGGACTTTCGCGCCCCGCGACGTGGGCTGCAGGCCGTCCATAGCAAGCACGATGCCGGCATTCACGAGCTCTTCGTTGTACCGGCCCATCTCGGCGAGCATTTCTTCGGTAGGCATGACGCCCGCTTCGCTATCTTCGTTACCCGGGACAATGACCATGAATCGCATTGGTGTCTGTTCCTTTCTGAGTGGGGCCGTCTAGGGGCCCTCTACCATTTCGTCGAACGAGGCGTGCCCAGATCGACAGCATGACTGCAATTAAGCGAGAAATTCTTTTACGGGGCTTCGGCATTGGGTCCTGTACAGTGGCCGGCCCGCTCGGGAGGCGCCGCTGGCGTGCGGAAGTGGCCGCTGCCTGGAATACCCGGCGCACGGGAGACGAACGCCCTAAAGCATGTGAGATGGCTGCCGAGCAGGGATTCGAACCCCGACCATAGGCTCCAAAGACCCGTGTGCTACCGTTACACCACTCGGCAAAGGGAAAGGATGTGCGCCGCAGACTCAGCATTGCCCCGGTGGTGCCGAAGGTGGGAGTCGAACCCACACGGGCTACTGCCCAACGGTTTTTGAGACCGTCGCGTCTGCCATTCCGCCACTTCGGCCTGCGTAGACGATAGTCGCTCGACGAACGACGCGCACCTGTGCACCAGATAAGAAAACGGCAGTCGCATAAGGCACTGGCCTGGCGTCTGCCGTCTAAGTCTCTATGGAGCGGAAGACGAGGGTCGAACTCGCGACCTCCTCCTTGGCAAGGAGGCGCTCTACCACTGAGCTACTTCCGCCGGTAGGAGCAGTATAGCATGCGGCCGTTTTCGGCCAATCGGCGCGGGCAACGCCCTAGTCGCCGAGGAGTGTGGTGTACCCGAGCGCGATGACCTCTTCAACATACTGGCTACGCCAGCCTGGATCGGGGATCGGTTGGCCATGTTCGCGGAACCACCGATGGAGCTGGATATATTCCTCTTCGAGGCGCATTCGCCAGCTATCCTCTTCGCGAAAGATTTCGGGGTCGACTTCGTGGAGGCCGCGCGACATGTCGTCATATTCGACCTCGACCTCCTCCTTCCAGTAATTGGCGAGGTAGTCGATAGAGTCTTCGAGGTTGTGGCGGCATTCCTCCATGACAACGGCCATCATGCCGGTCTCGTCCATAGGTGCGCCGTTCACGCGGAACTTGCGGGCGCATGCTTCGCACACTACGACGAGCTTGCGGGCGTCGCAGTCCGTCTTGTCGGTGCATTCTTTGCATCGGGGTGCGAACTCGGCAGCTTCAGCGTTACGCGTATAGCCAACGATCATCTCATCACCGAGCGTCCCACATGCCTGGCAGGCCATTTTTTCGGCCAGGATCTCCTTGATGGTCTTGTCCCAGTCGAACTGCATGCGAACCCCTCCCACAGCCGCCGGCCCGCGCCGACGGTGCTCCACTGAAAACTATAGCAAGCTCCGGCAGCGGACACACGATGGACTGCGTCAGACGCAATGCGGGCGCCTTAACCGGCCGCAGCCGCGCCGAGCGTGCACCATCCCGCCTGGCCTGGCATCTCTTCGACGCCGACGGTGAGCGCGTACAACGGGGCGGTAGCCCTGGGCTCCAGGTAACCCCATAGACGCCGCGCCACCCATTCGGCAAGGCGTTCGGCAGTCGTGTTGTCGATGGGAAGCACAGCCACGTCACTCTTCGGGAAAACGAATGAGCGGTCTTCGAAGGTCAGGCGCCAGGACTGATCGCTTTCGGAGATGGAGAGCACCCGGCTATCACGTTGGAGCAGAAAGCGGTGATCGAGTTCATCGGCAATAGCCTTCGTCGCCCTCTTCAGGTCGCTGAAGTCCCATACCCATGAGTCGTCATCCAGTTCGCCTTCGAGTTCGACGATGAGCTGGTAATTGTGGCCATGAAGCGGTTCGCATCCACCGGCGAAGGTGGCCATGTGGGCAGCGGCGAAGTGGAGGCGGTTGCGCTCGACGGTGACGCGGCGGCGGACTTCCATACGCCCGATGGTAGGGGTGCGTCGGTGAATGAGCGATTCGGCCCGGCGCCGCTTGCTGGAACTTGTGCATTTCGCCACAATCGGCGTGAGCATCTCTGCCACTGGAGCTCCTTTTTGGCGACTGTCGTTGTTACTTCTTCAAATCCCGGCGAGGGCAAGACTGGCGTTGCAGCGGCAATCGCACAGCACTTCGCCTACCTGGGACGGCCCGTCCGCCTGATTCGCGCGGGGAGCGGTAGTGCGGCCGAGCGCGATGCCGCGTGGTTCGGATCGCTGGATTTCGTGCCCGGGAGCCACAGCGTCCCGGTAGAGGCAGCAACTATCGGCGACGACGCCGACGCTCTGCTCGTGGTTGAAGCGGACGCCGCCGATGCAGAAGCCCTTGGGGGGCCGAAGGTGGTCGTCGCACGTGGCAACGGCGGAGCGGCACCGGGGGCAGCAGTAACCGTGCGTACAGGCCTGCGATGCGCAACCGCGGGTGAACAAGCGGGAGCTGACAGCGCACCCGTCATCGAACTGGTGGAAGACCGCACGCTCGCCGGCTTTAGCTTCGAAGAAGTACGCGACCTGCTCCATGCGCAGACAATCGTCGAGGGCGATCCTGACCCGCCGACCTGCGACTACCTCGTGATCGCGCCTATCGCTTCGGATGCGGGGCAGCCCTACTTCCGGCGATTCCACACAAAGGCCGTAGTCGTGCGCTACGACCGCACGGACATGCACCTCGCCGCGATGCAGGCGGACCCTTCGTTCCTTGTGCTGACAGGTGGCAGGCAGCCATCCGGCTACCTCTTCGACGCCGCCGGTGCGAAAGGGATCCCGGTCCTACTTTCGGCGAACGATACCGAGAATACGGTGATGGCTCTTGAAAGCCTGCATGAGCACACGCACTTTCGCGGGGAGCGCAAACTGAACCGCATGGCCGCCCTGCTCGAAGAGGGCGGCCTGTACACTACACTGGCTATCTAACGGCGCACGCTGAACGGCCCACGAGGAACGTGCAGGCCGGCGGTTACTCGCCGATCACAGGCGCCGAATCGTCGCCGGCCTGGTGCACTGCTTTGCTCCGCGGCGCGAATGGATCGCGGCTGGTGGGCTGACCGCTCCCGTCACGGCGTTGCGGCGGGCCCTCCACTGGCTGCACCTGCGCCTGGCTCGGAGCGGCCGAAGCCGTCGCGGCCACCGCGGCTGGTGCAGGTGTGGGCGCCGCGCGCGGCGCCTGGGCCCCCTGGGTACGCGGCGCCTGGGCCGTGGGAGGGCGCTGCCGCGCGGGCCGGGACGCCATGCCTTCTCGTGAAGGCTTCTCGAGGCCGCAATAAGGGCAGGCGAGCCAGGCGTAGCTCAGCGGCTTGCCACAGGATCGGCATGGTTCCTTGAGCTGTGCGCGGCACGACGGGCAGA
>JAFKFP010000246.1 GCA_017308185.1 bacterium
AATGCTCTTCTCGGCCGTGTCCATCTGCTCCAGCAACTTCCTCCCACCCCCGAAGAGGAAGACCGCATCCTCAGAGAGGTCGCCCTTCGCGGACTCATCATGTCCGGACTCACACCGCGCAACGACGACGAATGGGCCCTCGCCCGCGAGGTCTTCGACGACCAGACCATCCAAGACATTGAGCGTCGCGCCCGGCAGCGGCCCCCCGCTTACGATTGGTCACCGCCCGCCGACCTCCCCATCGACGACGAACCCTTCGAACGCCTCTTCGATTTCGAACGCACGTAACGCGCCACGCACGCGCAGAAAACGCGCTGGAACGCGCCGCCACGCGAAAATCAAAAGTCTGGCGCGTTCCAGCGCGTTCCCGCCTACTCCCCGCCCACCGCGGCGGCGAGCGGCTCCGGGCGCGGGAGGAGCATACGGCCGGTGCGGTAGACGTGCCGCATGTACGGACCGGCGAGCCAGCTGATCGCCACGATCAGCACGAACGCGCTGCCCGGTATCCAGAACAACAGCGGGGCCCCCCAGCGGTCGGCGAGGGTGCCGAAACCCAGGTTCGCAAACGCCATGATGCCGCCGGCCGACATCAAATACAGGCTCATGACGCGGCCGCGTACGGCGTCGGGCACGGTCTCCTGCATGAGCATCGCGACGAGCGCCATGAACATCGCCTGCGTCGAACCCATCAGGATCGCGCTCACCGTCGCCGGGAACACCTGCATGCTCAACGCCATGAAGATGGGCGAAACCCCGCTCCCGATGGCCGTCGCCAGCACCAGTGGCCCGCGCGAGGCGCCCGTCGCGAGTGAGAGCACGAACGTCCCCACCAGCGCGCCCACGCCCACGCCCAGCGTCATCAGCGTGAACCCGCCGGCAGCGCTGTGCAGGTGCGTCTCGGCGAAGCCCGGCAACATGGCATCGAACGACATTGTCAGCGAACAGTGGGCCACCACGAGGAGGAAGATCGCCAGCACCGGGCCCGTGGTGCGGACGTAGTGGATGCCTTCGCCCAGGCTTTCGACCACCCGCTCGAGCGATTGGATCCCCCCGCGCGAGGTCGTGTGGATGCGGCCAACCGCCACAAACGCAATCACCGCGAACAGGATCGAAACTGCGTATGCGCCTTCGACCCCGATGGTGGCAAGCATGGGCCCGGCAAGGATCGGCCCCACCGCCCGCGAACCCTGCTGCGCCATCGACGAGAGCGCCACCGCATTCGGGATGTCGCCGGGGGGCACGGTGTTCGGCAGCAGCGCCTGGTCCGAACTGACGTAGCCCGCCCGAATGATCCCCTGCGCGAGCGCGACAATCACGACGAACCACACGGTGATGGTGTCGGTTATGGCGAGCACAAAGAGGATAACCATCGTGCCGAGCATGAGCGCACGGGCCAGCCTGGAAACCATTCGGCGCTCCGCATGGTCGGCTACCACACCCCCGATGGGCGCCAGCAGGTAGGGCACCATCGATGCGAATGTCGCAACACCGACCCAGAACGAGGAGTCGCTGAGCTTGTACACGATCCACGCGTTGCCGAGCAGGACTGTCCAGAGTGCGATAGAAGAGGCGGCGCCGGCGGCCCAGAGCGCGCGGAAGTCATGCTGTTCGACCGCGGGAGAGCGCGCGCGAAGGCGGGCCACGACGTTCACGGGGGGACTGTAGCAGGTGAGGTGCCTAGACGCGCAGCCACTCTCGGCGGTGGGCGAGGGGCGCGTAAGTGGCTACTGCTGCCGCACGATATCCACCGAAACCTCGACAGCCGCGGTGGCGCCCCTGTTCTCGAGCCAATGGAGCGTCGCATGATCCTCGGACCAGCCGGGGCCGGGTCCATACTCAGTCGCCACGCCATTCCGATGGTCGGTGATCGTCCCCTGCAGGACGTACACCATACCCGGCCGATCCTGGTGGTCATGCACGGGGCCGAACACACCACCCGGCTCGATTGTGACCAGGCGCATGCGCAGCTGCCGGCCGGCCAGGCCCGCAATCTCAGGGCCAAGGTCCAAGGTGGCCAGCAACTCCGTCGTGACGCCTCTCGTGTTCGGCGCCGTGGATTCCTCCGTCATCGTGCCCTCCTCGTGGGATGCACCTGTGTACGTCGCCTGCCGGGGGACAGGCTGGCGGTGGCTCACGCGCTGCACACAGTGCCACGACGGCCCCACAAGCAATGCCGATGATAGCACTTGCGAATGGCGCAATCTTGGCGCGGGGTACTTTCCTGCGGGTTTACAGCCCCCGCCTGTCACGGATGCCTTTAGCAGGCTCCGCCCGTACTCTCGAAAGTGAGCCGTCGGATTGGATGTGACTGTGTTGGGGACTGATGCATGAAAGCAGGCATGGTTCTTGGGTGGCGGGTTGCCGCGATGTGTGGGGCGCTGATCGTTGCCCTGGGCGCATTGGGCGCCATGGCGGCACGGCCCGCGCAAAACATTCCCAGCCCTCCGTCGACATTTTTCGGTTCGATCAATGACGCGGCGGGTCCGGTCAAGGCGGGCCTCACGGTAGAAGGCCTCATAGACGGCAAAGTGTGCAGCAAGGGCGGCAAGACCGAGCGCACAGGCAACGGCAACGCGCAGATTACCGTCTACGCCGTCGATGTCGACTCCGACTCGCAGACGCCGGGGTGTGGCAAACAGGGCTCGGTTGTGACCATCAAAATCGGCGACCGTACGGCGCAACAGACGGGCAAATGGGATGCCGGGCCAGTACAGCTGAACATCACCTTCGGCGACGTCACGCCGCTACCCATCCCGACGTTCACGCCTACCTCGACGGGCACGCCGAAACCGACCGTCGCTATCGGCACGCAGACGCCTCGGCCGTCGGCAGCGAGTTCTGCCGTGCCGACGCTCAAGGGAGGAGTGGCCGGCAGCCCTGCCGCGGCTTCGTCCACGGGCGGCGGAGACGGATTCCCAATCTGGGCGATTGTGCTCATCGTTGTCGTAGCGCTCGCAGTCATCGGCGGGGGCGCCGGCGTCGTCATAGCGCGAAACCATCGGCCTGACGGCGGCGGCGACGAATAGGCCCGGCGCGGCTCGTTTCTGCCTGCGGGTGCGCTATCCGCAGGCTGCGAACACCGACGCACGGGTCGGGTTCGGTGACTCGGTGACGGTCCACCCGTAGCTCTGCGCCCGCGCCACCCAGGACCCTGAGGGGTCAATAAAGGGCCCGTTCGGGGCGCAAATGACCGTGTAGTTCGCGGTGTCGCCGCAGTTGATTCCAGCGCTGGACTGGCTACAGAGCGCGTACATCGAGGGCGTGTTGACGTTGACGGGCGTCGGCGGGATCGGCGTTGGCGAGGGCGGGACCGGAGTCGGCGTCGGCGGGATGAGCGTGGCTGTCGGTGTTGGCGGGGCTAGCGTGGGCGTAGCAGTCGGCTGCGCCGTTGGGGGCGGCGGCGTGGCCGTGGGGGTAGCAGTGCTCGTCGATACAGCACGAGTCGGCGTGGCCGTACGCGTAGCAGCATTCGCTGGCTCCGGCGATGCACCCGTGCGGTCGATGATCGTGGGGGTGGCCGTCGCCTTCGTTGTAGGGGTGGGTGTCGGTGAAGTAGCTGCTGCTGTCGACGATCCTGCCGCACTCACGGTCACGGTGGCAGTGGCACTCGCGGGAGGGGCGGCCGCTGTGTCCGCATTTCCATTTCCACCACCGCTTGTCAGCGCCACAATCGCGAACACCACGAGGGCGATGAACGCCGCGCCTCCCGCGAGCGCCATCAGCCGGAGGCCGCCATTTCTGCCCCCGTTGTCGCGATCTTCGGTGGGCGGACCCGCCTCCCAGGCATCGGCGCCATCAGGAGGCTCGGCAGAGCCCGCGGCAACGGCTTCGACCGGCGGCGGTGCAGCGCGGAGGGAGCGGTCGGTGATGATCGGCGGCGGAATCATAGGCGCGGCGGCGGTTGAGCGGCGAAACGGGTCTGGCGTCGGTGAACGAGGAGCTTCGACCGGTGGTGGGACCGGCTCCGCCGGCATGAGGGTATCAGGCGACCCGTCGCCGCCTGTGAACCGCTCGAACGCCGCAACGAGCGGCCGGGGGTCGAGCTGGAGATAGGCGGCATAAGAGCGCAGGAAGCCTTTCGCATAGACCGGAGCGGGCAGGTCCTCGAAGTGGTCGAGTTCGAGCGCTTCGATGAAGCGCGGGGAGATGCGCGTTTCCTGTGCGGCCTCGTTGATGGTCCGTCCCTGGCGTATGCGCGCTTCCTCGAGAATTTCGCCGATGCTCGCCATGTATGCCCCCAGTAGCTACGGAAAAACATAATAGGCGGGCCTGTGTGAACGCGCGATAATCAATCGCATACGAGGAAGGGTTTTCGACGACCAGCCCTTCGGCGTCAGGTCCGTGCTTCACCTCTTAGCCGACACTGCACGTAGAACCGGCCTGGAGCGACGCCCCGCTAATGAGGACATCGGGAAGTCGTGCCCGTGGCGAGCGTGGACATCAGTGCGCGTCCGGATATGACATGGGATGAGCATCACCCGGCACGGGCGGACGAGGGCGGCATGAAAAACGCACAAACGCATCTTCATGGAGATATACTCGAACGAGTGGGCTCACGCAGGTCACCCTTTCGAAACCGCGCCTTTCGACAACATTCGATACACTGGCCACAGCGGCTACTAAGGCCGCAGCCTGACTATGAAAGTCCTTCCGTACCTCGCGGTCACCACCTTCATTGCCGGCCTGGCGATGCTGATCGTCGGCTACACGTTTTCGCAGGGTGGCGGGGGCGTGAAGGCCGGGCCGAGCGTGACGCCGATACCGATCGTGCTCGACACACCCACGCCCATACCCACCGAAGCGCCTTCGCCGACGGCCACGCCTGTGCCGTACAACGGATCGCTCACGCGCTTCAAGATCCCGGAACTGAACGTCGACGCCGCCGTCGAAGCCATTGGGATCAACTCGAGCAACCAGCTAGAAGTGCCAACCAACCCCCGCGATGTGGGTTGGTACGACATTTACTCCAAGCCCGGGTTCAACGGGAACGCGGTCTTCTCCGCGCATGTCAACTACTTCGGGCTCGATCCGAACCTGATGCCATTCAACAAACTGCACGAGATGAAGCCCGGCGACGAGATAGATATCGTGATGGACAACGGCCTCACGTATAAGTACGCGTTCATCGGCCGTTACGTCTACAACGTTAACAATATCCCGATGGGGGACATCATCGACGGCAAGTTCGCGGACCCCGAAGGCAAGGAGCCAACCGTGGAGCGGCCGGCGGACGAGCAGTGGATCACCCTCATCACCTGCGACGCGGGCGGCCCCTTCGAATACATCAACGGAGGCAACAGCGGCCCCGTGGAATACACGCAACGGATTATCGTTGTCGCGAAGCGGGTCGCGTAAGGGTGGCTGAACCCGCGCTGTTTTCTATCTGAACCAGTGCGGTACGGTAGATCGCGGGGCGACTAGATACCGGGGGATGAGCGTGAAGATTCCGCGTAGACTTTCGATTGCAGGCCTGCTGGGCGGCGTGCTGCGCGTAGTCCTCGTAGCCGCTTGCAGTGGCGGCGGGAGCAGCAAAAAAGCGAGCCCGACTGCCACACAGCCAAGCGCCACGGCGACGGCCACCGGCACACCAACGCAGGTGCCGACTCCGACGGCCACCCCCACACCATACGACGGCGACGTCGACCGGTTCATGATCCCGAGCCTGGGAGTGGATGCGCCAGTGGAGAACCTCGGCGTGGACGCCTCCAACACGATGGAAACACCAACGCGCGAGAACACCGATGTGGGCTGGTATCACATCTGGGACCGGCCGGGCTGGGATGGAAACGCTGTCTTCTCCGCGCACGTGTACTGGGAGAACGTACCCGCACCGTTCCAGAAGCTCGATTCGCTCACCAACGGCGCCGAGATCGATATCGAGATGAACAACGGCCAGGTCTACAAGTACCAGGTCATATCGAAGAACCGGTACAACCGCGACACCATCCCGATGGGCGATATCATCTGGCCGAAGAACCGCCCGGCAGGAGAACAGTGGATCACCATGATCACGTGCGGCGGCCAGCTGGACTCGACCGGCTGGGAATACCTGTCGCGCGATGTGGTCGTGGCGAAGCGGATCGCCTAGCCCTAAGGCCCATGGCTGCGTGTGCCGCCAGCAACGCCCAGGAGTGAATGAATGCGCATCCTTGTTACTGGCGGAGCCGGGTTCATCGCGTCTCACGTAGCCGAGGCATACATCGCCGCAGGCCACGAAGTGCACGTGGTGGACAACCTGGCTACCGGCCACCGCGAGAACGTTCCGGCGGGTGCGGAATTCCACCAGGCCGATATCCTCTCGGGCGAGTTTGAAGAGCTTGTTGCGCGGCTCAAGCCCGAGGTCGTGAACCATCACGCCGCACAGGCGAGCGTGAAGCTCAGCGCATCCAACCCGTTGGGAGATCTCGATGCAAATGCGCGCGGGACTGCACGTGTGGCCGAGTTCGCTGCGGCGAACGGCGTGCGGAAGCTGATCTACGCATCGACCGGCGGTGCGCTCTACGGCGACCCGGAGTATGTCCCGGTGGACGAGGGGCACCCTATCCGGCCGATTTCCGCATACGGGCTTTCAAAGTACATGGGCGAGCTATGGATCGGACTGGTAGGCCGCACGAAAGGCCTCGACTACACGATCCTCCGCTACGCCAACGCGTACGGCCCGCGCCAGGATCCTCACGGCGAAGCGGGCGTCGTCGCGATATTCACAGGCAAGCTGCTGGCGGGCGAGCAGTGCACAATCGATGGCGACGGTGAACAGATGAAGGACTACGTCTATGTGAGCGACCTTGCCCGGGCGAACCTGCTTGCGCTCGAACTCGGCAGCCGGCGGGCGCTCAACATCGGCACGTGCTCCGGGACATCCGTCAACGCGATCTTTGCCACCCTGCGCGACAGCGTCGGGAGCGAGGCCACCGCCCTTCATGGGCCGCCCCGTCCCGGAGATGTGCGAAATATCTGGCTTGAAAGCAGCCTCGCGGCTGGTGTGTTGGGCTGGAAGCCAGAGGTGAGCTTCGCCGACGGTATGCGCGCGACCGTGGAAGCCGCGCGCGAGTAGTCGAATCTCTGGTTGTGAAAATGCCTCGGCGCGGCGAACGGGCTATGCTTAAATCGTGAACCCCCGAGCTATCTTTTTCGATATGGACGACACGCTCCTTGACGGAGTCGCGGCAATGAATGCGGCGTGGGACAGCGTATGCGGCGATGCCGCAGCCGGTTGCGGGTGCGAGCCTGCCCTGTTGCGCGACGCGATCAGACGCGAGGGCGCGCGGTTCTGGGCGGATGAATCCAAGGTCGGGCACTGGCGTCTCGACCTCGACGGCGCCCGGGCGCTCGTGGTCGAGAACGCGCTCGCCGCCGAGGGCTTCGACACCGCGCGGGCGCGCCATATGGCGACCACCTACGCGGGGCTCCATCGCGAACACCTTCGGCCGTTCGACGACGCGATCCCCACGCTCGACGCGCTTCGGGCCGCCGGGTTCCACCTCGGTTTGTTGACGAATGGCCCGCGCCCGTTGCAGCGCGACAAGATAGAGCGGTTCAACTTTGCACAGTTCTTCGACGTGATTGTGATCGAGGGTGAGTTTGGTCGCGGCAAACCGGAGCGCGAGGTGTTCGCCCACGCGCTGACGACGGTTGGCGCCGACGCGTCGGAGGCGTGGCACATCGGCGACAACCTGTATGCAGACATCGCCGGGGCGCAATCCGTGGGGATTCACGCTGCGTGGATTCACCGCGACCGGTTAGAACTCAAAGACGGTGCTCCTGCTGTCCCTGATCGCGTGGTCGCTCACCTCCGCGACGTAACCGACGCCCTTGGGCTCTAAGCAGCGGCAGGGCCTACGCGAGTGCTACGGCATTGGCGCGGATGAGGTCACAGAAGCCGTCGAATAATGCCCGGTTCGCGGCGACGAGGAGTGGCGCTCCATCGTATTGGGCGATGATCGCCGTGCGGCCGCCCGCTTCCTCGGCGATCAAGCGGCCAGCGGCCATGTCCCACGGTTGAAGGCCCCATTCAAAGTAGGCGTCAAGGCGGCCGCGCGCAACGGAGCAGAGGTCGAGTGCGGCCGAACCGGCGCGGCGGATATCGCGCACGTGGCCTATCACGGACTCGAGCAGATGAACCTGCCGCAGCCGCCGTTGTGGATCGTAGCCGAAGCCAGTGCCTGTGAGCGCGGATGCAAGCGTGGGCGTGTCCGAGACTTCCATCACGCGGCCGTTGCACACCGCACCGCGCCCTCGCACGGCCGAGTAGAGTTCATCGTGCACGGCGTCGTAAACGACTCCTGCCAGCGGCGCGTCACTCACTTCGGCAGCGATCGATACGGCATATGCAGGGAAGCCGTACAGGTAATTCGTTGTGCCATCGAGTGGATCGATCACCCAGCGCACACCAGACGAGCCTTCGCGAGCAGCGCCCTCCTCCCCGAGGATCGCGTCATCCGGCCGGGCCGCAAGGATGCGTGCGACAATGAGCGCCTCGGAGGCTCGATCTACCTCGGTCACCATGTCCGTCGGTGAAGACTTGGTCTCGACCACTTCACGCACGGTTCCAGCCTTCGCGCGCAGCAGTTGGCCGGCTTCGAGCGCAGTTGCGCACGCAAGGCCCAGTAGTTCGTCAGCCAGCGCCATGACGTCGAGTCTAACCGAAATCCGCGCGACGACCCTTGCCCCGCTTGGCCCAGCGCGCGGCCCGGCATAGCTTGGGAGTACCAATCTCTTACCAGCCGGAGGTGAAATGTCCGCCATCGACGACCTGATCGCAGCCAACCAACGCTATGCCGAGGGCCTTTCGCCAGATGCGCTCCCTCTTCGCACGGGTGGCAGGCTCGTCGTCGTCACCTGTATGGATGTGCGCATTGAGACTGGCCGCGCCTTCGGCCTGTCTGAGGGAGACGCCTACATCCTCCGGAACGCAGGCGGACGGTTCGCCCCGGCACTGGCAAGCCTGGTGGTAAGCCAGGAGATGCTCGCGACAGATGCCGTCGCGATCATCCACCATTCCGATTGCGGGATGATGAGCTTCACGGACGACGCCCTGCGTGACAGGCTCGCAGCGCGCGGAGTTGACGCAAACGGCATGGAGTTCGGCACGTTCGCCGATGTGGATGATTCTGTACGCGATGACCTTCGTGCCTACCGCAGCTCCGCCCTGGTCCGCCAGGACATCGAGGTGCGAGGATTCGTGTTCGACGTGACAACGGGCCGGCTGCGCGAGGTGGCGGCGTAGCGGCGAGGCGCAAGCCCCTATCTGCAGTGCGCGTACAATAGTCACGATGGATGGCTTTTCGATTTCCGATACCCCGGTGCTCCGCTCGCCGGTGGTCGTTATGGCATTTACCGGATGGAGCGACACGGGCACGGTGACCGTCGACGTGGCGCAGCGGCTGATTGACGGCTTCGGGGCGCAACGGTTTCTCACGGTGGACCCGGAAGAGTACTACGTGTTCACCGATAACCGGCCTACGGTCCGCGTCGATGAGACGGGTCAGCGCGTGCTCGACTGGCCGAAGAACGAGGCGTACGCCGCCGCACTTCCCGGGTCCGCGCACGATCTGGTGATCGTACGCGGAGTAGAGCCCGGCCTGCGCTGGAGGACGTTCTCCGAGCGGATGTCCGAGGCGTTGATGGCCACGGGCCCTTCGCTCATCTGCACGCTGGTTGCGCGGCCGGCAGCGACGCCCCATACACGCCCAGTCCCGGTGACCGGCTCGGCGGCAGACCCGGCGCTGGCAGCAAAGTTTGGGCTCGGGCGCTCTATGTACCAGGGCCCCACGGGCCTCCTCGGTGTGCTCCACGACGTCCTTCGAAAGCAGGACGCTGCCCTGATCAGCCTCGCAGCTGGCGTGCCGCACTACCTCAACGTCGAGGAGAATCCGCCCGCGACCATGGCACTCCTGCACGCCCTCCAGCCCGTGCTCGGTATCGAACCTCCCGTGGGAGACTTGCCGGAGCAGGGTGAGCGCTTCGCTGAACGCGTGGAAGAGGCGTCACGCGGCGACGACCAGATCATGGCATACGTCCGGACGCTCGAGGAGCACTACAACGAGACAGAAGAGCACGCCGTGGATGACGAAGGCCTTCCGTCGGCCGATGATGTACTCCGCGACGTGGAAGACCTCCTTCGCGGTGGAGGCGAAGACGAGAGGGGGTAACGGCCCAATGTCAGTCAAAACACTAGCCTGGAAGCTGGCGTCACCCTATGACGCGTACGTCTCGCATGTGGCGCGGCTGAACGATGCGCTCCGGCGCGTACAGGAGCTATCGAAGCTGGCGCTTGCGTATGAGGCTGGCCTCCACGGTTCGGTACGGTTCGTGCCGGGGAGCGGGCCGGCCGATCGCTCGGAGCAACTGCGTCAGCAGCTCGCTGAAGCCGCCGCCGAGATGGACGACCAGGCGTTCGAGGAATTCGTGCTGCAACTCGGGGGCGGCGAGAAGGCGACGGTCGAAGGCGATCGCGCCCGCGCGGTACGCCGCCTTTCGCATACAACGCGTGGAATCGCGGACTACTTCGCGATCGCTGCGTCTGAATTGAGCCTGCTTGAAGAGCGCGAGTACACGCCATC
>JAFKFP010000247.1 GCA_017308185.1 bacterium
CCTGGGACTCATCGAAGATGCGGCGCGCCGCGCCGCCGACCTCTCGTCCCGTATGCTCAGCTTCGCTCGGGGCGGGCTCGTCAAGTTCGGACCGGTCGACCTGCGGTCGGTGATCGAACAGACGCTGCGGCTGGCGGAGGCCGGGATGCCTTCGACCATCACGGTCCGCCCCCGCCTGCCGGCCGAACCCGTCATCGTCGAGGGCGATGCGGGGCAGTTGCAGCAGGCGCTCCTCAACATCGTCATCAACGCGCGGGACGCGATGCCCGGCGGCGGCACGCTCACCGTACGCCTGCGCGCGGCGGGCGACGGCTGCGTGCTGAGCATCGCCGATACCGGCGCGGGCATGACCGAGGAGACGCGCATGCGCCTCTTCGAGCCGTTCTACACGACCAAGCCTCCCGGCAGCGGCACCGGCCTTGGCATGGCCATTACCTACGGGATCGTCCAGGGCCACCATGGCGCTATCTCCGCGACGACCGCCCTCGGCCACGGCACGACCTTCTCCATCCGCCTGCCGCTGTTCGACCCCGATGCCATTCCCATGCCGCCGGCCCCTGCGCCCGGCGCAACGCCAAGCCACGGCGCGATACTGGTGGTTGACGACGATGACCTGGTGCGGCGCACGATGACGGCCACGCTTGTTGACCTCGGCTACGCCGTCGTGCCGGCGGGCGGCGGCGCCGAAGCCGTCGCGCTCGTGAAGGCGGACCCGGAGCGCTTTGCGGCCGTGGTACTGGACCTCGTGATGGCCGGCATGAGCGGGAGTGCCACGTTCCACGCGCTCCAGGCGGTCCGCAAGGATCTGCCGGTGATCATCTGCACCGGCTACGCCGATGACGACCACGTCGACGTCGATGTACAGCGCGGCGCGGCGGCGGTCATCTACAAGCCGTTCAACCCCGACGGTCTCGCGCGGGCGCTGCAGCTGGCCGGGGCGTTCCCGGTAGTCAGTAGTCAGTAGTCGGTCGTCGGAAGCCGGGCAGAGACGTCACTGGCTGCGACAATCGACAACTCACAACACAAAAAGAAGCCCCGGTTGCCCGGGGCTTCTTCTCTTTCCGTTGGACGGAAGCTATTAGTTGCGGCGCTTGGCAGCGGCGACGCCACCAATACCGAAGGCAACCGCACCCATGCCGAGCAGGGCGAAGAGCCATGCCGGGGCCGAGCTGCTGCCGCCAGCGACGCCACTACCAGTGTTCGGGCCCTTAGGGGTGGCCGAAGGCTTGACGGTGCTGGTCGACGACGGGGTACCGGTCGTGCTCGGGGTCACGGTGGCGGTGCTCGTGCTGGACGTGACCGTCAGGTTGACCTGGCCGAGCTCGTAGTTATGCCACGTGCCGGTCTCGTTGGCCTTCACACCGTCGACGAAGAACGTCACGGTGTCGCCATCCTTACCGCACTGCACAGAGGCAGCCGGGTCGGCGGCGGGGACATCGATCTTGTAGCGGTTGGCGCCACCTGCGCTGGCATCGCCGACATTGCCGCTACCGCAGGCGTTGCCATTGACTTGCGCGGTGACAACGGCGCCGGTCTTGGCCGGCTGGCCGTTTACGGTGACCGTCCCGACGAAACGGGACGGGGGGCTCGGCGGGGACTGAGCGAACGCGCCGCTCGCCCCCAGGAGCAGCGATCCCGCGACAACGGTGACTGCTGCAGCTCCGAGCATCCTCAAAAACTTCGTCATTCCTGTTTGCTCCATTTGTGACTGATCTCGGCCAAAGGGCCACCACCGATCAACCGTCTCACCCTTTGATCCCTCCCGCAATGTGCGGGAGGGATCGTGGGGGTAAAACCGTTGTCAGCTTTAGCTGACGTTGGTCGTGATCGTCCAGGTCACGTTGCCGGGCCCCTTGATAGCGATCCAGTAGGCCTGGCCCGTGTGGAAGGACGTGAGGTCGTTCGCACCCGGGACGTTGACGCCACTCGGGAAGTAGCCAAGCCACGTCTGCGTGGTCGGCTCCCAACCGTAGATAGCGGTCACCTGGTCGGTGATGTCATTGCCCTGCGGGTTCTTGGTGTCGGCGCCGCCAGCGAGGGCGTCGGCGACCGGGATGTTGTCGGCGCCGGCCCACGTGAAGAGCGTCCAGCGGAAGTTCAGGGTGTAGTCCTGGGTCTGCTGGAAGTCGAGCACGCGGTCGAAGCCGATGTTGCCCTCATCGTCATGAGCGATGGTGAGGACGTTCGTCTGGCCGAGGAGGCTGTTCGAGACCTTGATCCAGGCCTGGCACTCATCGGTCTGGCCGCTGGCCGCATTGGCTGCGTCCATCGGGAAGTAGGTCGTCGGCGTGCCAGTGACCTTGGCCTTGGCAGCGGCGAGCGAGTAGGTGTTCACGCCGGTGGCGAAGTGCGCACCGTCGTTCAGGGTGCCCGTGTTGCTGTTGGTGCCAAGGATGATGCCGTCGCCGGAATCGATCTTGAAGTCAACAGTCTCGAGCTGGCTGCCGATAGCAGCATCGGTGCCGCTAACGGTGTCGCCGTCAATGCCGGTGAGGACGGAGTGCAGGAGCACGGCGCCGTCGGCGTTGGAGCAGTGACCATCGCGGTCGAGGGCGTGGAACACCACGTAGACGAACTGGGCGTTGCCCGCCGGGTCCTTCTCAATGGTGATGGACTTGTAGCCGCCCCAGGTCCAGTCGATCGTGGCAGCGTTGCTGCCGATAGGCGCGTGCTTCTTCAGCATCGGGTAGTCAGCCACCGCGGTGACCGTGCCCGTGCCGACAGCGTCGCCAGGCTTGCACTCGTGACCGCCGCCAAGCGAGTTGGTCGAGCAGCCGGAGTAGTCGAGGTTGGCATCGCCGTTGGCGGCCACCATGAATTCGCCGTGGTTGTCGCTGAAGATGGTGAGGTCACGAGCGATCGTGGAATCACCATAGTCGGCCTGCGCATCGGCGAGGGTCTTCTGGAGGACGGCGGACTGGGTCTCCCCAACGCCGAGCTCATTGCCACCGACGATCACTGCTGACCAGAAGGTGTAAGGGCCCTGGCCCTGCGAGCCGTCGTTGCCGTAATCGGAGGCGATGCCGCCATCGGCGACCGGCCCGTCAGGACCCCAGCTGTTCCACAGGTAGCTGCCACCGGCAACCGCTGCGGGCAGGTACGGGGAATCCGGGATGTTGGACACGTAGTACGGGTTCGGGAACGTCTGGGCGGTGCTGTTCGCAGCGCCGAGGTAGTACACGTCCGACTTGATGACCTGCTTGATGAAGCCAGCGCCGCGGAGCGAAACGCTGATATTGGCGGGCGGCATGGGCGCGTCCCACCAGTCGATCGTGCCGTCGCCAAGGACGGTGTCACGAGTGGCAGCACCGCTCGCGCTCAGGTTGCTGAGGGCAGCGCCAGCGACGCCACCGTTGCTGGCCGCGAGGCCAGGGATGTCGATGAGGCTATACGGGCCCTCGAACGGCACGCCGCCGCTGGCCTCGTAGATGGGCGTACCCGTCGCGGGCTTCGCAATCGGAGCCGTGAGCAGGATGGCCTTGCCGCCTGTCACCGCAGCGACGGCTGCAACGGTCGCAGGACCCTGCGAGCCGACCATGATCGAGTCGCCGGCCTTGATGTTGGCGTTAGCCGCAACAAGGATCGGGCTCGCCGGGGTAGGCGCGTTCGGGTTGTTGTTGGCGAGGGCGCCGGTGCCGGAGCCATCGAGCGTGACCGCGACCTGGATCAGGTCGCTGCTGCTCAGGTTCGTCGGCGAGACGAGCGCGAGGCCCGTGTTCGACGGCGAGAACATGAGGTCGTAGGACGGGCGGAAGGACGTGGCGAGCGCGCCGCCAGCCAGTTGTGCCCAGTCATCAGGCATGACCCAGCGGTCGGCGGGCAGATGGTTTGCACTATCCGCGGCGCGGCCCGAAGGGATGCTGTTGAGGAACCAGCCCGTCACGCGTCCGCGGACGAGGACGTCAGCGGAAACGTTCGAGGTGGCCGTGTCGGTTTCCTTGGAAGCGTCCCACGGGTTCGAAGGCGTCCAGTCGGCCGCGACCGAGCTGTTGTGGGAGGGCTTCGTGGCGGCAACCGTCGTCAGATTCACCGTGTTCAGGTTCATGTAGTAGATCACGAACGGGTAGGTGGTCTGGTTGTCGGTACCGCTGCCGAGGAAGTCGCCGATGTTCTGGCCAGGGTTGCTCAGATTGGGCAACTGCTGGTACGCGACGATGTCGACTTCGCCCTGGTCTTCCGACTCATAGAGGACGCGGCTGATGCACGAGCCCTGCGGGTCGCCCGGGGCGGTGTCTTGCTGGCTGGTGTCGGTGCTGACCTGCACGATGGCGCTCTGGCCACTCTGCAGAATCGTCACGGCATCAAGGCCAGGGACGAATGAGCCGGGGCTGTTGGCCTGGCGGTCGTATTCAACGGCGAAGGAATCGCCGTTGAAGGCGCACACGCCGGCCGGATCGAGGTCGGTGGTGTCGCCCGGCGGGAGGCGCCAGTCGTGCTCGAGGATGACGGTCTGGCCGGCCCACGCGAGGAGGACCTGCTTGGCCGCCGGAGGAGGCGTCTTCCAGTTCACGCGCAGCGTTTCTGCCGGGAAGGTGGGCTTGTCAGAGCCGACCGAGCCGGGATACGCAACGGTGATCGTGACGCTCGAGAACGAACCGAGCGGGTTGGCGCACGGCACATCGGCGCCGAACTTGCTGCTCACGAAGTGGAACGGGATCGGCACGCCGACCGACGTCACTGTCGTGGTGTTGTTGTTGTTGTTGTCGATGCCGATGTTGCCAGTGTTGTTCTCGCCAGCCGGCCAGCCGCCGGTGGCGTTGGTGAAGGCAGTGTTCGGCGTGCTGGTGGAATCAACACCGTTACCGATGATGAGGATGCCGCATCCGCCGGTGGCGGTGGCGTCGTTGGTGAACGTCACGCGGGCGCCAGCGACAAGATAGAACTGCTGCGTGCCCTGGTTCGGCGTGTGGGTGCCCCAGACGTTCTCGTAGTACGTGCCACTCTGGCCAATGTACGCCGATTGCGACGGGTCAAAGATCAGGTTGCCACTCACCGAGGTGTTGGTAACGACACCCGTGTGGGTGGTCGGGTCAGTCGCCGAAGGCGAGGTCTCGACACCCGTGGTGATGGTGGTCGGGCTGAGGACGTTCCACTCTTTGATGAGCGGGTCGCAACCCTGGACCTGGGCGTTGTTGTTGGCGCCGGCGCAGGCCGTCGTGTCGGGGTTACCGGTCGCCGCGCCAAGGATCGGGTTGTTGTTGATGTTCGCGTTCAGGGTGACCTGCTGGTCGCCGGGCTGGACCGAGGTCCAGGTCGCGCAAACGATGTCCTCGGGTTCAGAGAAGTCGTTCAGGTTGTTGATGCTGTTGTACGGGTTCTGAACGATTGTCCCGTTCAGGGCTGCGGGGGTGTTCCCCGCGCCAAGGCCGACAACGTTGAAGTAGTACGTGAAGGGGCTCTGGCCAGAACCGAACGTGGTGTTCGACGAGGTGGCGTCAGGGCCGCCCGGGATCGGGCTGATGGCGCACACTTCGTGGCTGTAGCTGATCACGTTGTTCGCGATCGTATAGGCGTTCGTGGCGCCCGCAGCAGCCGGGCCGGCCGGCGTGCAGTCACCATTGAAGGTACCTGTAACGAGGTTGCCGAAGGCATCCACGTGGTAGAGGCCGGGGCACAGATCAGTTTGCGACTGAGCGTGTGCGGAGCCTCCCCACATGGGAGCACCAACGGCTGCCAGGGCGGCAAGCAGGGCGGCGAGCACGACGATGAGGCCGAGCCGCTTTCCTTCTGCTACCAGAGCAAGTTGCTTACTCAATGATGTACCTCTCCAGTCTTGAGACTGTTTGGTTTTGGGAGGGATGCGGGATGCGGGATGGGGGATGAGCCCCGGGCCCACGGCCCTATTCCTTCCTTCGAATCGTTTGCCGGTGCGGTTGGTGGCCGCGCCGGTTATCCGGACTCGCCCGGATCTGCGGGCGAACTCCGGGAGTCTTGTCTGGGGACAGCGCCTCATCGCTGAGTCACCAGTCCTGAACGAAAACCCCCGCCTGTTCCTGGTGAGGTCGCCCGCTCGTCTGCCGCCTCTCCCCGGCGCTGGGGTCCGGGCGGGTCCGGGCTTTTCCTCATGTTCGGATTCGGGTTTGCCTGCTCTCCCACAGTCACTCGCCTGTAGTGGGATGCATCCTGGATGTCACGCCGGCCGCTCCCTCACGGTCGCGGTACTGATGACACGGCGGACGCTTCACTGCGCCGGGCGGATGGCCGGGGACTACGCTCCTCCTTTCGTTGCCGGGGTTCGAGCTCCCGAATCCCGCTCAACATAAGAGCGGGTTCCCACCCTAGAGGGGAGGGAACCCGGTTGAACGGGCGCCTGGGAAAACCATGCCTGCCAGCTAGCAGCGGCGTGGTGGGAGCGGTTCGTTGCCATTGCACCTCCATGGTCCGAAGCAACGCACATGCCGCCGCCGGGCACACCTGCCCGGAGACGGTAAAGTTGTGCGAAAGGTACCGATATGGAGGGCAAAGGTCAATCCTCTCAGCGGTTTACGCACACGTTTCCGGGTGCGCGAGAACAGGGCGCAAAACCCCCGTCAGACACAAGAACGCACGAGTGGGAAGCGGGGTTAACGCCGGGACAAGAGATTTTGCAATTTACCGCGAAGTTGTCGCCCGTCCGAACTCCGCGCCGCACTGTCACGGACCTGCAATGTGCGCGGGGCGGACGTGTGCGGGTATGTAGCGCCTCGAGGGCGAGCCGGGGCCGCTGCGCCGTGGGGGACCGGGTGATGAGCAGCAGCGCTGTGCTGGCGTGAACGGTCGCGGTGTATGTGGCCGCTGGGGCCTGCCGGTCGCGGTACGGACGGGTCGGGCGGCCCCTACGACGTAGCGATGTCCCGCGACCGCTCGCTGCTCCGACCCGTCTACCGGGCCTGCCGCCATTGCCAGAAGGCCAGCCCCCCCGCGGCCGCGAGCGCGATGCTGACGAACACGGCTACCAGCACAATGGCGGTTAGGTTAGAGCCGCTGCTCGATGTATCGCCGGTAGCAGATACCGTCTCGGAGGGGATAGGTGTTGCAGCCTCACTGGTGTTCGAGGCTTTGGCGGTTGGAGTAGCGCTCCCGTTCGTCGTAGGACTCGCGACGGGGGTTTGTTCCGATGGCGGCGGCGGACCGTTGCCGCAGCTCAGGCCCTTCTTCGGGGCGGTGAGGTTAAGAAGGTAAGCGTTGACCGCGCCGTCCACGCAGGAATCACCCTGGGCGTAGATGGTATGGCCGTTCCCGCGGTGCGTGATCAGGATGGAGCTCTCGATCTGCTTGCTCACCGCGAGCCCCCACTCGTACGGCGTCGCAGGGTCGTTGGTGGTGTCGATGATGACGATCGGCGGCGCGCCTTTCGCCGACGGCGCGGAGAGCGGGTCGGGCTTCGCCGGCCAGTACGCGCAGGCCATCCCCGAGACCGCGGCCGACGGCCCGAAGATGGGCGCGACCTGCCCGTATTCGGTCGCCAGCTGGCGGTAGGTCTTCGGGTCCTTCGGGCACTCCTCATCGACGAAGTTGACCGCCATGTTCGCCTCGATGAGGTCCGGGTAGGAGCCGTCGCTGTTCCGTTCGAGGTACTGGTCGGTCAACTGGATGAATTGCTGGCTATACAGGGCGGAGGCCAGCGCCGTCACGAGTTCGCCCGGGCCGGCCGGCCTATCCGCCGATGGCGCGGGAATCGGCTGCTTATCGACCTGCTTCATCAGATTGTTGATGACCGTCGCCGGGTCGCCCCGGTCACCGAAGCAATCGTTCTGGCGGCAGTCGGCGAGGTATGCCTGGAAGGCGCGCTCGAATCCGACGGCCTGCTGCTTGTTCACCGCATTGAAGTCCTGCGACAGGTCCAGCGCGCCATCGAGGACCATCGCCCGGATGTTCTTGGGGTACATGTCGGCGTAGACCTGGCCGATGGCGGTGCCGTACGAATAACCAACGTACGTGAGTTTGCTATCGCCCAGCGCCTTGCGCACCGACTCCATGTCACGCGCGACGTTCTTCGTGCCCAGATAGTTGAGCAGCTTCGGGTACTTCTGCGCGCATTCATCGACGAAGGTCTTGGTGACCTCCTGGGCGGCTTCCCACTGGGCGTCTGTCTGTGGGTCGGGGGGTACGGCCACGAGGTCCTGGAGGGTGTTATGGCAGTTGATGCCCTGGCTGTACCCGACGCCTCGCGGGTCGAACGCCACGAGATCGAACTTGTCGCGCAGCTGGGGCGACACAACGCGCGCCCACAGGCGGAGGAAATCGATGGCCGAGCCACCGGGTCCACCGGGGTTCACCAGCAGCGAGCCTATCTTGCCCGACTGGTCGGCTGCAGGGAGCCGGATGAGTGCGAGCTTGATGTTGCCAACCGAGGCGTCCGAATAATCGAGCGGGACACTGAGGTTCGAGCACTGGAAGCCGCCGCCGCAATCGTTCCATTGCAGGCTCGCCTGCGCGGGCGCCTGCGCCGATGCTGGTCCGGCGGCGAGCAGCGCCGTGGCGAGGGCGATGGTTATAAGGAGAAGAGGGAGTAGACGGCGCATTGGCGTAACGGTAAACGGCAGACTAGGAACGGGGAACCGGCTCCTGGGAACGGTTTGGTTAATGGCACCCGGGCCGCCCAACGATGGGCGGCCCGGGTGGATTTGTGTTGGCTCGGCAGTGTTAGCTGCCGCCGGCTGGCGCGGCGATCGATTCTGGCGTGATGCCCTGCTGGCGGGCATCGAACACCGGCCGCTCAGAGCGAATCTCCGGCAGGGCATCGAAGTTGTAAACCTTCGGCGGCGACGTGGCCCACCACTCGAGTGAGTTGGCCTGCCACGGGTCGGCCGGCTGATCCTTCGGCTTCATCAGCGTGGTGATGACGTTGATGAGCCCAATGAGGAGGCCGATGCCGATGAAGTACGCCGATACGGTCTCGACGAAGTTGATGGGGCCCCAGCCGCTGGACCCGGCGTAGGTGGCAATACGTCGCGGCATGCCATCGAGGCCGAGGAGCTGCATCGGGAAGAACGTGATGTTCATGGCGATAAACATCAGCCAGAACTGGATCTGCCCCAGGCGCTCATTCAGCCGGCGCCCGAAGAACTTCGGGAACCAGAAGTAGAGGCCCGCGAATGCCGAGAAGATGGAACCGCCGAAGAGGACGTAGTGGATGTGCGAGACCACGAAGTATGTGTCCTGGAGGGCGAAGTCGACCGGCACGGAGGCAGTGACGATGCCGTTGATGCCGCCGATGAGGAAACAGATGAGGAAGCCGATGGAGTAGAGCATCGGCGTCTCGTAGGTTATGGCACCTCGCCACATCGTCCCGATCCAGTTGAAGAACTTCACGCCCGTCGGCACGCCGATGAGGAACGTCATGAAGGCGAACCAGGGCAGCAGGACCGCGCCCGTGGTGAACATGTGGTGGGCCCACACGCTAAAGGCGAGACCGCCGATGGCGACGAGCGCGAAGACCATCGACTTGTAGCCGAAGAGCGGCTTTCGCGAGAAGACGGGGATGATCTCCGAAATCATGCCGAAGCCGGGGAGGATCATGATGTACACGGCCGGGTGGGAGTAGAACCAGAAAATGTTCTGCCACATCAGGGCGTTGCCGCCACCCGTCGGGTCGAAGAAGTGCGCGCCGAAGTTGTGGTCGATGTAGAGCATCGAGAGGCTCGCGGCGAGCACTGGCGTCGCGAGCAGCTGGAGGAGCTGAGTCACGATCATGGACCATGTGAAGATCGGCACGCGGAACATGCTCATGCCGGGCGCGCGCATGCGGGTGGCCGTCACGAGGAAGTTCGCTGCGCCGACGGTGGATGAGATGCCGACGACGATGACGCCGAGGATCCAGAAGTCGAGGCCCGTCCCTTCCTGCACAGCAAGCGGGCTATAGGCGGTCCAGCCGGCCGCTTCAGCGCCACCGTGCGTGAGGAAGCCCGCATACATAAGGATGATGCCCGCAGGCAGCATCCAGAACGACATGGCGTTGAGCCGGGGGAAGGCCATGTCGCGAGCACCGATCTGGAGCGGCACCAGGTAGTTGCCGAAGCCAGCCCACATGGGGATGGCGAACAGCCAGATCATGGTGGAACCGTGGATGCTGACCAGTTCGTTGAAGGTATCGTGCGTGATGAGCGTGTTGTTCGCTTCAGCCAGCTGCGTGCGGAACACCAGGCCTTTCGTAAGCGCGGCCCGCCGGTTGGGCGATAGTGGCCATGTTACCTCCGGCGCGAGACCCTCACCCCTTGTTTGGCCCAAATCTCGGGGCCCACTCGCGCACCAGCGAGTATCGCGCCGGGCAAATTCCACTTCAAGCTCATCAAGTCTCACGAATTGAATGACACGTATCGTAATACGGCACTCAACGGCAGTGCTTCTGAACCTGATTACAGGGGTAAAGGTGGCCGGGTGGCGCCCTAATAGCGAGACCCGGCGCACCGATAGAGGCTGTCTATGCCCCGGTAGTACCCTCCGCAGCCCGTGACGTGAGCCCTGCCTGGCGTGCATCCCACACCGGGCGCTCGGAATTGATCGGCGGGAGATCATCGAAGTTGTATGGCTTGGGCGGCGAGGTGGCCCACCACTCGAGCGTGTTCGACTGCCATGGGTCGGCAGGTTGGTCCTTCGGCTTCATCAGCGTCACGATGACGTTGACAAGGAAGAGCAGGAGGCTGATGCCGATGAAGTATGCGGAGAGGGTCTCAACGAAGTTGATCGGCCCCCATCCCGTCGACCCGGCGTACGTCGCGACGCGGCGCGGCATGCCGTCGAGGCCGAGCAGGTGCATCGGGAAGAACGTGACGTTCATGGCGATAAACATCATCCAGAACGAGATCTTCAGCCACGTTTCGTTCAGCTTCCGGCCGAACATCTTCGGGAACCAGAAGATGAGCCCCGCGAGTGCCGCGAAGATGGAACCGCCGAAGAGGACGTAGTGGATGTGCGAGACCACCAGGTACGTGTCGTGTACGGCGAAGTCCACCGGGACCGAGGCCGTAACCACGCCGTTGATGCCGCCGATGAGGAAACAGATGAGGAACCCGATCGAGTAGAGCATCGGTGACTCGTAAGTGATGGAACCGCCCCACATGGTGCCGATCCAGTTGAAGAACTTCACACCCGTCGGCACGCCGATGAGGCCGGTGAGGAAGGCGAAGAACGGGAGCAGCACACCGCCGGTGGTGAACATGTGGTGCGCCCACACGCTGAACGAGAGGCCGCCGATGGCGACGAGCGCGAAGACCATCGACTTGTAGCCGAAGAGCGGCTTGCGCGAGAACACGGGCAGGATTTCGGAAATCATGCCGAAGCCCGGGAGGACCATGATGTACACCGCGGGATGCGAGTAGAACCAGAAGATGTTCTGCCACATCAGGGCGTTGCCGCCGCCGGCGGGGTCGAAGAAGTGCGCGCCGAAATTGTGGTCGATGTACAGCATCGAGAGGCTCGCGGCCAGCACCGGCGTGGCGAGCAGCTGGAGCAACTGCGTGACCAGGATCGACCAGACGAAGATCGGCATGCGGAACATCGTCATTCCCGGCGCCCGCATCCGTGTAATCGTGACGAGGAAGTTCGCCGCGCCAACGGTGGATGAGATGCCGACGACGATGACGCCGAGGATCCAGAAATCGAGACCGGCGCCCTGCTGGTTGGCGAGCGGGCTATAGGCAGTCCAGCCGGCGGCCTGCGCTCCACCCTTCATCAGGAAGCCGGAGTACATGAGGATGATGCCCGCCGGGAGCGTCCAGTAGGAGAAGGCGTTGATGCGCGGGAACGCCATGTCGCGCGCGCCGATCTGGAGCGGCACCAGGTAGTTGCCGAAACCAGCCCACATGGGGATGGCGAACAGCCAGATCATCGTCGAACCGTGGATGCTGACCAGTTCGTTGAAGGTGTCGTGCGTGATCAGCGAGCTGTTCGCGGTCGCCAGCTGCGTGCGGAACACCAGCGCGAAACACCCGGCCACGAAGAACATCGTGAACGTGGTGTAGAGGTACATGATGCCGATCTTTTTGTGGTCGACTGTGGTGAGCCATTCGAGGACGGCGGGCCGGTGATAGGTCTGGCCGGCCGGTTGTGCGATCGTTGCCATCGTGTTCCTCCACGCGGCGGTTCTGCGCCCGAAGCGGGGCGCAAGAATCGCGATTTCATAACGCTGCCAAAGTATGCACCACTTCGATGGCATGAATCTAGAGAGATAAGTCGCCCGCGATAGGATTCCTGATTTGCCGATCGTATGTCTCGGGTGGCATCTATGCCGGTGCGTTAGCCGAACGCGTAACCGTCACGCTTGAAACTGACGAATGACTGCGCACCAAGGATCACATGGTCGGCCACGATGATATCCAGCAGGTCGCCAGCCTTGATCAGCTGGCGTGTCAGGGCCACATCCTGTGGGCTCGGTCGCGGGTCGCCAGAAGGATGATTGTGCGCGAGAACGACGGATACGGCCTGGGCGAGGATCGCCTCCCGAAACGCCTCCGCCGGCCGCAGCGCCACCGCGTTCGCAGCTCCACTCGAAACCGGCGCGAGCGCACCGACCAAACGCCCTCGCGAGTCCAGCGGGAGGGCGTACACCTCTTCCCGTGGCTTACCCGCGAGGCGCGGTCCGAGCAGCGCGGCGACGGCCTCGGGCGTGGTGAGCAGCGGCCTCGCCTCGGGATCCGCCTGCTGGACGCGCCGGCCCAGCTCGATCGCCGCGGCGAGCTGGGCGGCGCGGGCGGGGCCGAGCCCTTTGACGCTCTGAAGCAGGGCAGCATCGGCGCGGGCCAGCGCAGTCACGCCGCCGAGGCCATTGAGGATGCGGCGCGCAAAATCGAGCACATTCTCGCCGCGCTGGCCTGAACCAAGAATGATGGCGACAAGCTCCGCATCCGCCAGGACCGACGGGCCGTGTTTGATGAGGCGCTCGCGCGGACGTTCGTCCCCCGCGAACTCACGCATCGTGCGGTAAGCCGTACGCGGGACTTCGAGTTCGGTCACGCGCGCGATTCTACGGCACGCGCGCCGTTCAGCCGAAGTAGTGTCCGGCCGCAATATCTTCGAGCAATCCGGGGTACTGCGGCCGCCAGCCCAGGAGCTCACGCGTTCGGATGCTTGATGTTGGGGCATCGAGTCCCGCAAAGACGGCGAGGAAGCCCAGCTGCGCGGGCGCATCGTCGGTGCTGATGCTCATCGCGGGGAGGCCCAGCTTGCTGCCAATCGCCACTGCGATTTCGCGCAGCGGTATGCCTGCATCGGCGACCGCGTGGAGCCGCGAACCTGCGGGCGCCGACTCGAGTGCGAGCCGGTAGAGATGGGCCGCGTCACGTGTGTGGACGGCGGGCCAGCGATTTGCGCCATCGCCAATGTATGCGGCGTGCCGGTTCGCCCGCGCGAAGCCGATGAGCCTCGGGATGAAGCCGTGGTGGTCCAGGTCGCTGTGCACTACCGGCGGCAGGCGGACGACGGAGGAACGCACGCCACGGGCCGCAAGCGCCACCGTCGCGTTTTCCGTATCGAACCGATAGCCCGACTCTCGTGTGTCCGCTTCGGTGCCGGGGCGCGGTGCGACACTGGGCGTCGCCAGGACGCCAGTGCCCGACGTGTTGACGAACGGCCGGCCGCTGCCCGCGAGGCCCTCGCCGATGGCAGCGGTGGCGGCCAGGTCTGCATCCCCGGCCATGGACAGGTCGCCCGTCAGCAGGGCCTCGTGCTTAAACGCGAGATGTATGACGCCATCGGACGAAGCGGCCGCCTCACGCAAACCATCGAGGTCATCGAGGTCGCCGCGGCGAACTTCGGCGCCGAGCGATTCGACCTGGGCCGCTGCCGCATCGGAGCGGGCAAGGCCCACCACCTGGTGGCCGGCCTCTATCAACTCCGGGACCAGTGCCGATGCGATGTGGCCGGACGCGCCGGTGACGAATACGCGCATGTGAAGAGCCCCTGATGTCTGTTACTGACATCATCATATGCGGCCATGTCAGCGGCTGTCATCATCTATGATTGTGGCATGGGACGTTGGGAACCTGATGCGCGAGGACGCCTGGAGCGGGCCGCTCTGGAGCTTTACGGAAAACGCGGCTTCGAGGCGACAACGGTGGCAGAAATTGCCGCCCGGGCGGGGCTCACCGAGCGTACGTTCTTTCGCTACTTCGCCGACAAGCGCGAAGTGTTGTTCTGGGGCGCCGCCCAATTGCGGGAGACGATGGTGCGAGAAATCACGCACGCGCCAGCCGCTCTGGAGCCGATGGCTGCCGTGATCGCTGCGCTGATTGCGGTTGCCGATGGACTCTTCGAGGGGCGCCGCGAACGCGTGCGGCAGCGCCAGGCGATCGTCTCGGCGAACGGTGAATTGCAGGAGCGGGAGCTGATCAAGCTCGCGAGGCTCACTGCGGCATTGGCCGACGCACTCGGCCGGCGTGGGGTGGCGAAAGCGGAGGCGCGCCTCGCGGCGGAAGCGGGCATCGTGGTGTTCAGGGTCGCGTTCGAACGCTGGATGGCCGGCGGGGAGAGGTTTGCCGACGCGATCGAAGCGACGGCGGCCGAATTGCGTGGTGTTGCGGCGGGCACGGGCTAGCGGCGCCGTGAAGGCCTCGGCGTGTCGCTTCCCTCCGGCGGCGGGAGCTTCTCGACATCGATAAGCAGGTTCGAATGCGGGTAGAAGTGGGCTCGAAGGTAGTCGCCTTCTTTCACTTCGGCGAGCAATAAGTGGTCGCCGCGGAGGATGCGCTTGTCGATGCGGATGTACTGGGTCTGGAACACGAATGAGTCGCGCCGCGCCCATCGGCGTTGCACGAACCCCGTCTGGTCGGCTGGTTCGCCGAACAGGTCGAGCCAGGACTGGACAGCCTGGAACCCGAAGAGAAACGAGGCGATGCCGAGCACCGCGACAAGCACCCATGTGCCGCCAGCGTCGCCGCCGCGCGTGGTGTCGACGATATAGAAGATCATGCCCGCAAACACGACGAGGAAGAGCGGCGTCCAGATGATTGCTGACCGGATGAGGCTCGTACGGACACTGTGGGCGCGCCGCAGAGCTTCGAGTTCCGGGTCATCCTGCCAATTCATGGCAGCACCAGTACGGTGCCCGGCAGCAGGTTCGGGTTGAGGCCGGGGTTGAGTGCCTGGATGCGCTCGGCCGTGGTGTTATGTGCGGTCGCGATCGTCTCGAGCGTATCGCCCGCCACGACGGTGTAGGTGTTGCCCGGGGCGGTAGCCGTGGCAGATGCCGTGGCTGCGGTTGCTGATGGGGATGCCGAACCGGCCGCGGTGGACGACGCCGATGCTGCCGCGCTCGCCGATGGGGTGGGGGTGGCGGTCGCGCCACCCTGGCCGGGCGCCGTCACCGTCGCGATCACCGGACCGGTGTCGGTCCCTTGCCGCGGGGGGTCGATCCACAGAAAGAGGGCGACGACCGATGCGATGACGAGGAGCACGAGCGAACCACGAAACACAGTGGCGCTTGGGATCGCCGCTTCGGGCGCGAGGCAACGGATACAGACATCCTCACCATGCTCACCGCAATAGAAGCGGCCGCACGCGGGACACTCTTCCTCGGCGGGCCGGTTGCAGTAATGGCAGGTCGGCTCGGCCATAGGTGGAGGGTACAGGGAGCAGGGAGCAGGGAACAGGGGAACGGGCGACCGGGGAACAGGGAACAGGGAGCAGGGAGCAGGGAGCAGGGAGCAGGGGACGATATTCCAAGTTCGGCTGAACCGCCGGGAATGGTACAAGGAGACCGAAGGGTCGACGTGTGGCGCCGCGCTTACAGCCTCGCCATGGAAGTGTTGGACCTCACCGAGGCCCCGCCACTATCGAAGCAGTTTTGGCTGCGGGACCGACTTGTTCGGTCGGCGTTTTCGATTCAGGCGAACATCGCCGAGGGGAACGGACGAACCACGCCATTGGATTACGCGGCGTTCCTTGATAGGGCTCGCGCTTCCACCTTCGAGACTGACACATGGTTGCTTGTGGCCGCAGATAAAGCCTGGATCACACCCGATCTCCATCGGCGTCTTGAGGCCGACCTCGACGCAATTAGCGCCATCTTGTACGCGATGACGCGAACGCTGCGATCCAGAGGTAAGCTCAATTCCCGGACATAGCCACTGTTCCCTGTTCCCTGTTCCCTGTTCCCTGTTCCCCGTTCCCCGTTCCCCGTTCCCTGTTCCCTGTTACGCGACAACCCGGCGCACCCGCATCGCCGGCCGCCTGCCGTATTGGTGGAGCAACTGCCGGAACGAGATCTGCCGTGCCTGCGCCCAGGCGCGCAGTTCCGATGGCACGGTGGGGCCGCCGGTCGTGAGTGTGTCGATGCTCGCGGCCGCGAGCTCGATCACCGCAAAGGCGCTTGCGGCGAGCACGACGAGTTCTTCCTGGAACGGCGTCAGCGTCGAGCTCTCGTCGTCGACGGTGTGGTGGACGGTATAGGAGATGCGCGCCTCATCGCCTGTGGGCGCGACCGGCGCATCGAGGAGCAGCGTCTCGCCCCATCGCTGAAACCCGATGAGCGCGGGCGGATAGCTCCGCACCGGGTATTCCACCCGCTCGACGTCGATCAGGCCGCCGAGTGTTGCGAGCGACACCTCGCGGCTCCCGGTTGTCGTGGCAAGGGCGGCGCCGAGTTCGCGTGGCATCGACTGGGAAACGTCCTCGATCGCGTGGGCGATGTGGCGGTCCAGGCTGTCATCATCCCAGCGGAGGGGAGTGACATCGTGAAGTTGCTGGCGAAGCCGTGTGCGGAGTTCGGACAGAGTAGTCATGCGGCGACAGTGCCACCCTCCTCCATGCACCTCCAAGCGGCGCGCGTCACCGGGCGTGACGATTTTCCATTTCCGCACGGCGAGGCTGCTACGATGCGGCTGTGATCATTGATGCACACACGCACGTGTTTTCCGAGGAGCAGATAGCGGCACGGGCCGTGCTGTGCGGCACGGACCCCACCTTCGCGGAGCTCTATGCGGACCCGAAGGCGAAGCTCGCGACGGCGGCCGGCCTGCTGACGGAACTCGACGCAGGCGCGATCGATGCGGCTGTTGTGGCGGGGTTCGCCTTCGCCAATAGCGCGCAGATTGCCGGCCAGAACCGCGCTCTCCTCGAAGCGGCGCGCGCCAACCCACGGCTCATCCCCGTGGCCACGGTGAACCCGGCACAACCGGCGTGGCGCGCGGCCGCCGAGCAGGCCCTCGCCGATGGCGCACGCGGGTTCGGCGAACTGCGGCCGCACAACCAGGGCTGGGACCCACTGGGAGCCGAAGGCAAGGCGTTATGTTCGATGGCACGCGAGGCGGGCGTCGTGCTCCTGTGGCACGTAAGCGAACCTGTGGGCCATCGCTATCCCGGTAAGGCGGGCGGCATCTCCCCGGTGGAACTGTGCCGAGTGGCTGAAACGTTCCCAACGCTGCGGATGGTCGCCGGGCACCTGGGAGGCGGAGTTTCGTTTTTCCTATACATGCAAGAGATGCGAACCATACTTCGCGACGTTTTCTTCGATACCGCGGCGTGGCGATTCCTGTATGATGAAGGGAGTGTTGCACAACTCGTCGCTCAGGCGGGGGCGTCGCGCGTGCTGTTCGGCTCTGATTACCCACTGCTTTCGCCGAAAGGCGAACTCCAGCGCCTGAGGGCTGTCCTGCCCGATGCGGCGGCCGCGAGTGTGTGTGGCGAAACTGCCGAGACTTTGTTTTTCGGAACCGAGATCGAATGACTGAGACTGCCCGGGATCATGTGCGGCTGTTCCTCGCCTGCGAAGTGCCAGACGAGGTGAAACAGCATATCAGCGAGGTGATTGAAGACCTCCGCGGACGCAGCGGCACGGAAGTCCGCTGGATCCGCACCGAAGGGATCCATGTAACCCTGAAGTTCCTCGGCGAGGTGCCCGTTAAGAAGCTCCCCGCCGTCAAACTCGCGACCCAGGAAGCGGTCGTGGGCCATTCGCCCTTCGAGCTGGAGCTTTCCAACATCGGCACCTTTGGCGGGCGCGAAGGCCTCCGGCTCATGTGGGTCGGCATCGCCGGCGATGTGCTGCGGCTCGAAGCGCTCGTGCGTTCCATGAACGCAGCGCTCGCCGTGGTTGGCTTCGAACCGGAACGCCGCCCGTTCCGGCCGCACCTCACCCTCGGACGTGTGCGCGACGAAGTCTCGACCCGCCGCCGTGCCGAGATCGAAGTGGAAGTGGGCAAAGTCGGCGTCCCGGCGACGAGCTGGCGGACCTCACAGGTTTCGCTGATGCGCAGCCGCCTGACCCAGCAGGGGGCGGTGTACGAAGTGCTGGCGACGTTCCCGTTGCGGGTGCTGCAGCAGGCGTAGACGGTGGTTCCGGGTTCTGAGCGCCGGGCGGTGGTAGCGTGAGACTCGAGCGGCACGACACCCAGGAGGCACGTCATGGCATCGGATTCACCACGCGAGAAAGCGCAAACGCCGGAGGACATCATTCGGCTGTTCCGTCAGTTCGTGGCGGCGGGCGACTTCGCCGGGCTCGCCACGCTCTACGAGGACGACGCGGTCCTCGCGCTCCCGCCGGGGCAGGAAACCCACGGAAGTGCAGCCATCGCCGCCATCTTCGAAAAGCTGATGGCCAATCGCCCGGCGGGCGGCGGCTCCGGCGGCGAATCGCAGCCGGTCATCCGCAACGGCGGCCTCGCGCTCACGTCGACGCGCCTCCCGAACGGCCAGGTCACGGCCGAGATTGCGCGGCAGCAGCCCGACGGCTCCTGGCGCTGGGTGATCGACCAGCCCGGTATCCGGCCCGCAGCTGACATGCAGTAACGTCGACAACGGCAGAGCGGTACCCAACAATACGCGCATGCCTGAAATCCCCGAGCTCGAGGCCATCCGCGGCTACTTCAACGAGTTCGCGAGCGGTAAGCGGATCGTGGAAGCGACGACGCGCATCCCCGTGGTGTTTCGCAGCGGCGCGAAGGCGCTCAGCGCGGGCCTCGCCGGCAAGACGCTGGGCGAGGTCACGCGGCACGGGAAGTTCTTGCTCGTCGCCGTCGAGCCGGGCCACGTGATGGCAATCAACCCGATGCTCACCGGGCGGTTCCAGTTCGTGCCCGGCGAGACGAAGCTGCGCGCGAAGACCTGCCTGGTGCTGCGGCTCGAAGGCAGCGAACGCGAACTGCGCTATTCGGATGAGCGGCTCATGGGCAAGATCTACCTGCTCGAAGCGGGGCAGCTTTCGCTCATCCCGAACTGGGATGCGGGCGGGCCGGACCTCATGGACCCATCGCTGGACGAGGACGCGTGGGTGGAGCGCATCAAGAAGTATCGCGGACAGATCAAGGGCGTACTGACGAAGGCCGAATTCGTGCAGGGCATCGGCAACGCCTACGCCGACGAGATCTTGTGGGAAGCGAAGATCAACCCGTACCGCCCGCGGACGCGTCTGAGCGAGGAGCAGCTGCGCGAGCTCTTCAGGGCGGCGCGTGCGGTGATGACGTGGGCCACGCCACTGGTGCGCGACAGTATGGTGAAGGACGGCGTGCTGGATTACGAAGAGCGCCGCGACTTCATGCACGTGCACCGCCTGGGCGGGAAACCGTGCCCTCGCTGCGGCCACACGATCTCGGAGCTGACGCCGAACCAGCGGGTCACCAGCTTCTGCCGCAACTGCCAACCGGAGAACTGAGCGATTGAGGTGGAGTACCGATGCCCATTCGTGCCGTGCTGTTCGATATCGGCGGCCCGATCGATATGGAGGCCGAGCACGAGCGGCTCATCGATGCGGCCATGTGCGAGGCGGTCGCACGGGAGGGTTTCACCGTGGATCACGGCCGCTACGCCGCCGCGAACGCGTTCGCAATCGAGACGTTCGCTCCCGACGCCTATGCGGCGATCGCCTGGCATCTCTGCAACCACGACGCAGCGGCCACGAATCGCGTCATCCAGCGGCTTCGCGAAAGCGGCGACGAGCGGACTGCACTCCGTGGCGGCATCGAGCTGCGGCCGGGCGTACCGGAGATGTTGCTCCGCCTGAATGAGCGCGGCCTGCGGCTTGGACTGGCGGCAAACCAGCCTGTTCGCATCATGGCGGAACTCGACGGGCATGGCATCGGCGGGTTGTTCGCACACCGCGAGGTCTCTGGCCACCACGGCTACCGCAAACCGGACGTGCGGCTGTTCCTGCGCGCACTCGATGACCTCGGCGTCACGCCCGAAGAAGCGGTGATGGTCGGCGACCGCATCGACAACGACATTGTGCCCGCGCGCCTGCTGGGGATGCGGACGGTGCTCATCCGCACGGGGAGGCACGCCGCGCAGCAGCCACGTTCGGCGGAGGAGGTGCCGGATGTGGAAGTCGCCGATGCGGCCGGGATGGAGTCAGCAATCCTGTGGCTGGCCGCGATCTGAATCGGCTTGTGGGACGCCATCCAACTCGCCTCCCCGAGCGTTTCGGAGGATACTGAAGGGCACACCCATCCGGCCGCGCATCGATTCGATTGCCGGCGGAAATCCCTACCCAGGACACAGACATGCCACGACATCCCAACGCGGTCCTCTTCGAAGGTGACAAGCCGTTCCCCATCATCCCAACCTGCGAGCACTTCGCCGGCACGGAGGAGCGCATCACCAAGGCGTTCCAGCTGCAGGACAAGATGGGCGGCCTCTTCGATATCACGATGGACTGCGAG
>JAFKFP010000248.1:0-10531 GCA_017308185.1 bacterium
AACCATCTCGTCCTCAACACCGAGGCCCGCGTCCATTGGACGCGGGCCTCTTCGTGTGTGCGGCCGAGTGCTACAAACTCCCTGCCCCCGCAATCATGCGTCATCCCTCAACTGGCGCCCCCGGCAGGATTCGAACCTGCGACCATTCGCTTAGAAGGCGAGTGCTCTATCCCCTGAGCTACGGGGGCTCAATAGTTCATTAGGCAATATCCCGCCACCAACACGCAATAGCCGATACCCGCATGCGAGCTACCGAGACATCTTATGGCGTGACCGGCTATCATTTCCTGCGCGTCATCAAAAATGAGTGCCCGAGGTGCATGACAGTGTCTGTAGCTGAGAGCCTTACGGCGGGCGGTCCCACCGAAACTGGATTGAGTGCACTGTTCGCGCGCGTCCGCAACGATATCGATCAGGACGTGTTGCCGAGCGCGCAGGTTGCGATTGGTCATGCCGGCGCCATTGCTGGCATCCGCACCTTTGGTGAAGCAGTCCAGGGCGGCACGCGCCGTCCCGCCACCGATGAAACCCTCTATAGCCTCTTCTCTGCGACTAAGGCCATCGTTGGCGCCGCGACATGGGCGCTCTGCGAAGATGGCCTCCTGCGCATCGAAGAGCGTGTCGCCGAGATCATTCCCGAATTCGCAACCAATGGCAAAGATATCGTCACCGTGGAACAGGTCATGCTCCACATCGGCGGCTTCCCGTCCGCCCCATTCCAGCCGGGCGATTGGGACAACCGCGAACGCCGCCTGCAGCGCTTTGCCCAGTGGCGGCTCAACTGGGAGCCAGGTTCGCGGTTCGAATACCACGCCACTTCTGCCCACTGGGTGCTCGCCGAAATTATCGAACGTCGCACCGGTGTCGATTTCCGGCGCTATATCCGCCAACGCCTGCTCGACCCCATGGGCCTGCACGACCTCTACGTTGGCCTTCCGCCCGAGATGAACGATCGCGTCGCCGATGTCGTCCATGTCACACCCCCGGAGCCGCCCCCTGGCGGGTGGGGCGAAGTCACCCCCGATGCCATCCTCAACTTCAATCGCCCGGAAATCCGGCTCGTTGGAGTGCCCGGCGGCGGCGGAGTCGGCGGTGCAGCCCAGCTTGCCGCCTTCTACCAGGTGCTCATCAACGGCGGCGAGTGCCGTGGCGGTGGACACGTCCTCAAGCCCGAGACCATCGAATGGGCCACACGCGTGCGCACCACCGATCAGCACCGTGACCCCATCCTCGGCCATCCGGTGAACCGCGCGCTGACGGTCGTGGTGGCTGGCGATGACGGCCTCGCTGAGCAGCGCGGCTTCGGTGCTGGCACTTCGGCCCGCGCCTTTGGTCACGCTGGCGCCGGAGGCCAGATCGCCTGGGGCGATCCCATAAGTGGCATCTCACTCGGTTACTGCACCAACGGCTTCGTCGGACTCGAAGCCCAGCGCCAGCGCACCGCGGAAGTCTCCACCCTCGCGGCACGTTGTAGCCGCTAGTCACCGGCCAGGGGTCACGAGTAGTGGCTACGCCCGCGCGAAGGCGAGCACGGCGGCGCCCAGCAGCAGCGCCTGCAGCATGCCGCCCGACGCGATCAGCCACAGGCCTGCGGCGCGTTCCCGCGAATGCACCACGATCCCGAAGAGCGCATTCACCACAAGGATGCCGGCGCCGAGCCACGCAATCCGCAGCAACTCCGACTTGTTCCCCACGCGAATAACCCCGCCGAGGTCGGGGAAGCGCAGCCGCACCACATCGGGAAGGCCCGGGTAGCTGGCATAGACATAGCCCCAGAGCGCGGCACACAGGAGCGCGCTTACCGCGAGCGTCACCAGCGCAACATGGTCACGCCAGAACGGCAGCCCGCCGAGGCCGCTCCCCGCCGTCCGCTGCATCGTCGATTCCAACGGTGCCAGCCCCGTCCGCGCCTGGATCTCCTCCGCGAACCAGGCCTGCGTCAGCACCGTCAGCGCATACGTCTCTTCATCCGTCACGATGTAGAGCAGTTCGTCCGGGCGCGTGTGCGTGGAATAGAACAGCGTGAAGCCCAGCCGTGGCGTCTCTGCCCCCCCGATGTGGCAGCCCCACCAGCGCAGCCCCTGCACCTTCGGAGGCTCGATCGTGCGGCCCGGTACCAGCCGCTGGATCGATGCGATGGGTACCACCGCTTCGCGGAAGCCCCAGTGGATGTGCAACGCGCCATTGTCGATAACGTAGTGCAACGTCGCCAGCGAGTACGTCCAGTTCGCGAAAATCAGCGCCAGTACGAACAGCACCGCCGCAGCAAACCACGCGAGAAACGTCTTGAACTCTGCCGGTCCGTTGGCGGCGACTACCACCGCCCCAATGCCGAAGATCAGCGCCCACGCCGTGAACGCGCCCCCGATGATCGCCCCCAGCGCGCGCGGCGGCCGGATGACAACCGGCGCTAACGCGCGACGGGTATGCGGACCGGCGTGCACCAGTGGCTGTACCTTTCGTTCTTGCCCTTGATCGCGTCGTAGAACAGCGCACTCAACTTCTGCGTCACCGGCCCGATCTTGCCGTCGCCCACCTTCCGCCGGTCGACTTCGACCACGGGAGTAAGGTGCGCCGCCGTGCCCGTCAGGAACACCTCATCCGCGATGTACAGCTCCGTGCGGTCGATTTCGCGCTCGACCGCCTCGATGCCGAGTTCTTTCTGCGCGATCTCCACCACGCTCCGCGCCGTAATCCCTTCGAGCACGTTATCCGCCGGCGTCGGCATGATGATCCGCCCGTTGCGGATCATGAACACGTTCTCACCACTGCCTTCCGACACATGCCCATTCGCGTTCAGCATGATCGCCTCATCGAAGCCGTTCGCCTGCGCCTCCGTCTTCGCGAGTGCGCTGTTCACATAAATCCCGGTCACCTTCGCGCGCGGCGGGATACCTGTGTCATCCACCCGGCGCCATGTGCTCGTGTGCACGCGTGCGGTTTCCGGCAGATAGGCCGGGAACGGGCTCAGGAAGATGAGCGTGTCCGATTCCACGTTGTGGAGCCGCACGCCCAGGACCTCGCCGCTCAGGTACACCATCGGCCGCAGATAGATGTCTTCCGTGTAGCCGCTGCGCTCCACGAGTTCCGCCGCCAGCTCGCACAGCCGCTCCGGCGTATCTCGCATCTCCAGCCCGAGGATCTTCGCGCTCTGCGCGATGCGGTCCATGTGCTCACGCACCCGGAACAGGTAGCTCGCGCCGGCTTCCTCATTCCAGTTGCCCCGGATGCCCTCGAATACCGCCGTCCCATAGTTAAAGGCGTGAGTCATGACGCCGATCTTGGCCTCGCTCAGGGGGACGATGGCGCCCTTGAAGTACGCGTAGGGGGTAGGCATGTTCGAAAGCTCCTTGGCCCGCGACACGGGTGACATAGCGAGTATAGAATGCCGCCTTTTATTGGGCGATGGGAGTACCGCCTGGCCGACAGAGCTCGATCCCGGCCCAATCGTCCCATCACCGATGTATTCGCCTGCTCACCCGTGCTAGTCTTCCCGCACCAAACCGCCCCGGAGGCCGCTATGAACGTCGACGCCCTGCTCGACCCCGAAATCGCTGAGGCGCTTCGTGCCCTCCCCGCGTTCGAAGGTGGTTACACCGCCGAGTCGCTGCCCGCCCTGCGCGCGCGCAGCGCCGCACGTATGGCTGGCATTCAGCTCTCCGACGCGGTCGAACGTACCGACGTCTCCGTCCCCGGCCGGGATGGTGCACCCGAGGTGCTCCTGCGCATCCATCGGCCGAAGGGCGCCGCCGGGCCGCTCCCCTGCGTCTACTCCATCCACGGTGGCGGCTACATCTCCGGCTCCTACGCGGCCGATGACCTTCGCTTCGATCGCTGGTGCCCCGAACTCAACTGCGTCGGGGTCTCCGTCGAATACCGCCTCGCGCCGGAAACGCCCTACCCTGGCCCACTCGAAGATTGCTACGCCGGGCTCGACTGGATCCAGGCGCACGCCGTCGAACTCGGCATCGACCCCGCACGCATCGGCATCTCCGGTGCATCCGCCGGTGGCGGACTCGCTGCCGCGCTTGCTCTCCTCGTCCGCGACCGTGCCGAGTTCCAAATCACCTTCCAGCTCCTGCTCTACCCCATGATCGACGACAGCCACACGAACCACTCGAGCAGTTGGGAAGTGCCCATCTGGTCGCCCACCGCGAACCGCTTCGGTTGGGATTCGTACCTCGGCCCGCTGCGCGACGGCGATGTACCGGCATACGCCGCACCCACACGCGCCACGAACCTCGAAGGCCTCCCGCCCGCGCTCATCCTCGTCGGTGCGCTCGATGGCTTCCTCGATGAGGACATCGATTATGCCCGGCGCCTCAACCACGCCGGCGTCCCATGTGAACTCCAGGTCTATCCCGGCGCACCGCACGGCTTCGATGGCCTGCTGCCCGGCGCCGCTGTCTCTCGCCGCGCACGTCAGCGCACCCTCGAATGGTTGCGTGACGCCCTCGAATTTCGCGCGCTCGCGCCCGTTGAACGATAGCCATCAGGTTGTTCGTTGTTGTGACTCCCGGCGTTGGTGTCACGATTTTGATGTCGCGATATGTTGTGGGGAGTTGTAAAAGATGCCGTTATAAGCTCCTGCAATATTGGGGCTAAGTTGCGTCTATCGATCGCAAGGGGTGGAGTGATGCAATGCATCGTCTCGACGGTCGAGCTATAGTCATCGGCCTGGTAGCCGGGGTTCTAGCGGTCGGCGCGGCCATGGGAGCATACGCCGGAATAGATGCCTCGTCAGATCCCAGCTCCGGTCGGCTGGCGGGGGTTCCCGCGAGCAAGATTGGATCGGCGAACGGCCAGATAGCTGCAACCGTACTACCGCAGACGCTGAAGCGTCTTGAGGACGGTCGGCACACCGTCGAACCATCTCCTGCTTCGTCGATCTGCAACTCACCCGTTTCGTCTGGTGGGACGGTCGCCCAGTTTATAGCGGGAAAGTATGGGGAGGTTCGAAGTTGCGTCTCTACAGGCGCCGCTTGGGTCATCACCACCCTCGGAACACCGGGGGCGTCCGACCGCCAGGGCGTGGTGGCGGTCTACTCATGTTCAACGACCGCATGTCAATCGGGTCAGGGCTCGTACACTGCGTCCAACTTCACGATAGTGGCACCGCTGTACCCGGGCGGTGTAACCGTGCTTGGGAAGGTTCCAGGCGATCCGCAGTCGCTCATTATTGACGATGCGGGTCACCAGATGACCTTTGACGCGACGACGCTGACGTTCAGCCACTAAGCACCGGACGGAGTCCCATCTCCGGATCCAACCCGTTCCCCGCTTCGACCCTCGATGACGTCCCGAACCGGCTCGGCTGCCCTTTCGGCAGGTCATGCTGGCAGCGAGGGCAGGAAGTGCATGTAAAGGTTGCACGCCGGGCGCCCCGGACAGTAGCAGACGCTCGTTGTACTTTCGGACAGGCCGCGTTCGATGCTGTCGCGGCCTCGAAACGCCCACGCCGTGCAGGAGTGTGATGGAACCCGAACCCCATCCCGTCATCGGAGCGCGCCCCGCGGGGCCTTCGCTGTCACGGCCGCTGTTGGTGGTCGCGTTGGGCGTGCTCCTCGGGCTATTGGCCGCCCTTGCTTTTGGCATCTACCGCTACGTACAGCCGCTCCCCGTGTTAGTCCCCGTCACCAGCTTCCCCTCGAGCGTCGAGGGCGCCACGGCGCCGGGATCCTTCCCATGGCCGGCCCAGGGCCAGGCGGCCATCGCGGTCGATGGCGTCGGACTGGTGGCCAACCACGGCGCTGCTCTCGGCGCCCGGCCGATAGCCAGTACCACCAAGATCATGACGGCCCTCCTCATCCTCGAACACCATCCCCTCGCGCCGGGCGAAGATGGCCCCACGCTTACCCTCACCCCGGCGGACGAGGCCGATTACCGTAAGGCCGTTAGCCTCGACGAGTCGTCGGTGCCCGTCCAGGCCGGCGAGCAGATCACCGAACGCCAGCTGCTGGAGGGCCTGCTCCTGCCATCGGCGAATAACTTCGCCCGCATCCTTGCCACCTGGGATGCGGGTTCCGAGGCCAGCTTCGTAGCCGCCATGAACGCGCGCGCGAAAGCGCTCGGCATGCACGACACCACCTTTGCTGACAGTTCTGGCTTCTCTGATAAGACGGTCTCGACCGCCGTCGATATGCTCACGCTTATCCAGGTCGCGATGCGTGACGCCGCCTTCGCCCAGGTCGCTGGTATGGCCTCAGCTACGCTCCCCGTTGCCGGTGAGGTCCACAACACCAACATGATCCTCGGGAAGGATGGCGTCGTCGCCGGTAAGACCGGCTCAACGGACCAGGCTGGCGGGTGCCTCATCGTCGCGGCGGACCGCCCCGATAGCACCGGCAAGACCCAGCGCGTCTACGTCGTTGTCATGGGCACACAGGAGTCGAAGGATTCCCTCGAAAACGTCTTCCCTGCCACCACCGCTATCCTCGATGCCATACCCCAGTGGCTCGTCAGCAAGCGCGTCATATCGGCCGGGCAGGCCGCCGGGTCCTACACGGCGCCATGGGGCGGCAGCGTGGATGCGGTCTCCGCAAGTGACCTCACCGTGACAGCCTGGGCGGGCACGCCGATCAGCGACAAAGTCACGCTTGACCCCATCCACGCTCCCATCGGCGAAACCAGCAAGGTTGGCGAAATCACCGTTACCGCCGGCGATCGCACCCAGCGCGTCGACCTCGTCACGGCCGGCGGACTCGCAGGCCCTGGCCTCGCCTGGCGGCTCAACCGCAACTGACCCTGCTACAGTTTCCTCATGGCCGCGTTGTCTACACCTTCAACATGCGCGAAGCTCGCCGCCAACCTCCGACTCGTATGACATGCGCAATCGCATCGAGTACCTCGAAGGCCTGAACCTGCACAGGCCCCTAAACGCTACACTTCCCTCCATCCTCCCCAAGGAGCGCCGCGCCATGTCGTCCTCAGCCCACATCCCCGCGGATCTTCCCGCACCGACGATCGAAGAGGTCAGCGACGGCATCTTCGCCTACATCCAGCTCGATGGGAGCTGGTTCCTCAACAACGCCGGCTGCATCCGCGGCAAACGCTCCGCGACAGTCATCGATAGCACAGGGACCGAGGCTCGCGCTCGCGCCTTCCACGCCGCCGTCCGCAAAGTCACGGACCTTCCAGTGAGCGTGCTCGTGAACACGCACAGCCACGGCGACCATACCCACGGAAACTTCATGTTCGCGCCTGAATCCGCGATCATCGGCCACCAGCGCTGCCGCAGGGAGATGCTTGCGGCCGGCAACGCGGCCATGGTGCTCTTCCCCATGGTCGATTTTGGCGACTGCCCCCTCGAACCGCCCACCGTCACCTTCAGCGACCGCCTCAACCTCTACGTCGATGACCTGGAAGTGCAACTCATCTTCGTCGGGCCGGCGCACACCACAAACGACATCGTCGCCTGGATCCCCGAACGGCGCCTCCTCTTCGCGGGCGACGTCGTCTTCAACGGCGGCACGCCCTTCGCCCTCGGCGGCTCCATCGGGGGCTGGCTCGACGCGCTGGACGTCATCGAAGCCCTCGCCCCCGAGCGCATCGTCCCCGGCCATGGCCTCGTCTGCGGGCCCGAGGTCCTGCCCACTATCCGCGCTTACCTCGAGTTCATGTTCGAATCGGCACGCCGCGGCATCGAAGCCGGCATCGATCCGCTCGCCCTCGCGCGTGACCTCGACCTCGGCCCCTTCGCCGAGCTGCTCGACCCGGAACGTCTCGTCCCGAATCTGCACCGAGCCTACGCCGAGCTCCGCGGCGAGCCGCGCGGAAAGCCGCTGGACGGTGCCCGGATGTTTCACGAGATGCTCGAATACAACGGCGGTCAGCCTCTGCGCTGCCTCGCCTGAACTACAACCGCTGAGCCCGGTTTCGGCGCTCATACTTTCGGCGGATTCTCATCTCGTCCTTATTCCCGATGCCGCGACGGGCTGCCCCACGGTTCGTCGCCGCCCTCAACACTCCTGACCCTATGTTGTCAGTAGTCCGAATACCCGGGCGCGTCATCCTGACAGGATGGTGGCAGCAGCCAGGAGCCATGCTGGTCTCGTGGCGCCCGAGCTCAGGGCCACCGCGAACGTGCCAGCGAAGTCGTGACCACGCCGGGAATTGTTAGGCGTCGCGCGCGGCAACTAGGCTGGAACTTCAGGTGCGGCATGCCGCACGCATGCAAGGAAGTGGCCATGCATAAACGACGGTTACTCGAAGGACAGGTGGCATGAACTCGGAGAAGCATTGGAAGCGCCAGGTCGCCTTTGGCGTTGTCTGCCTCGCGCAGTTTATGGTCGTGCTCGATGCGGCCATCATGAACGTCGCACTCCCGTCCATCCAGGATGCCCTCCACGTCTCGCAGTCGAACCTCCCATGGATCGTGAACAGCTACACGCTCCTCTTCGGCGGCTTCCTGTTGCTCGGTGGCCGCAGCGCCGACCTGCTTGGCCGCCGTCGCATCTTCATGGCCGGCCTTGTGCTCTTTGGCGGCGCGTCGCTCGCTGGCGGCCTCGCCCAGACGACGCTCTGGCTCGTCCTCGCGCGCGCCGTCGAAGGTCTCGGCGCTGCGATCATCTCGCCCGCATCGCTCGCCATCATCTACACGATGTTCCAGGAAGAGCACGAGCGGAACCATGCCCTCGGCATCTGGGGAGCACTCGGCGGCCTTGGCGCGGCCTCGGGCGGATTGCTTGGCGGAATCCTGACCGATTCGCTCGGCTGGGAATGGGTGCTGTTCGTCAATGTGCCGATAGCCGCCGCAGTCCTCGTCCTCATCCCCACGCTCATCGAGGAAAGCCACGTCGTCGGCCGCGCACGTGAACTCGACTTCCCGGGCGCGGCCACCGTCACCTCGTCGCTCCTGTTGCTGGTCTACGCCGTCATCGAGACGCACTCCAATGGTTGGGCCTCCAGCACAACCATCGGCTGCCTCGCCGCCTCCGCGACGCTCATGGCTGCCTTCCTCTGGATCGAGGCCCACGCACAGTCGCCCCTTGTCCCCCTCCGCATCTTCCGTATCAACACCGTACGTACCGGCGATATCGTCGCTGCACTGGCTGGCGCGGGCATGTTTCCGTTCTTCTACTTCGCAACACTCTATATGCAGCAGGTGCTCGGATACTCTGCCCTCAGGACCGCCTTCGCGTTCCTGCCATTCTCCATCACCCTCATCGTCTGCTCCGTGATCGTCTCGCGTGTCCTGGCAAGGGTGGGTGTGAAGCAGGTGTTGGTTGGCGCGCTCTGCGTTATGGCCGCCGGGCTCTATCTGCTCGGGCCGCTGCATGTGGATTGGGGCTACCTCAACCTGCTCATCCCGCTCGAACTCACGGCCATTGGCTTCGGCGTCTCGATCGTCCCCCTCACAGTCGCCGCGCTCTCCGGGCTAAGCCACCAGGAGTCCGGCCTGGGCTCTGGCCTGCTCAATGCCTGCCGGCAGGTGGGCGGAGCGATTAGCCTCGCAGTCCTCGCGACCGTTGCCGCCAATCGGACCGGTAACCTGGTGGCCGATGGCCACGCCCCTCGCGCCGCCCTCGCCAGTGGTTTCGCCGCCGCGTTTATCATCGCCGCCTCGTGCGTCGTCATCGCTGCAGTCGTCGCCTTCGTATTCCTTCGGCCCAGGAGGCAGTCCGAGGCCCCGGCGCGAGAGTCCGTTGCCGAACCCAGTGCGGCGGGCGGGCACTAAGACAGAGAGGGGGCGAGTGGCCGCAGCTCAGGTGCAGCGGCCATCGCCCCGGTGGAGAGGTAGCACGGCGATCCCCCGCCGCCGTGCACTATCAGCATTAGCGGCGGGACGTCACTGCCAGCACGCCGCCTCCCACGCCCGCCGCCACCAGCAAACCGCCAATGAGCGCAAGGATCGGCGCCCATGACTGCCCAGGGTTCGCCGCTCCGCTGCCCGTCGCCGGTGCGACGACCGATGGCGCGGCGCTCGCCGTTGCAGATGCCGCTGCTGAAGGGCTGGCCGTGCTGGCGGCCGCTGCCAGCACCACCACGGTGCCGTGCATGTTCGGGTGGATCGTGCAGTGGTACGGGAACGTCCCCGCTGTATTGAATGTGATTGTTGCCGTGCCGCCGTTCGCGGCGAGCGGCTTGTCGAAGGCGCCGCCGTCAGCCGTCACGGTGTGCGGTGCTGAATCCTGGTTCGTCCACGTGATCGAGTCGCCTACAGTCACCTGGATGCTCGCGGGGTTGAATGCAAACCCCTTCACGGTCACGGCCTGGTTTGCCGCCATCGCTGTCAGCGTCATCAACAAGAGGCCGGCCGCGATGGCCGCACCCGCGACCACTCCGATCATCGCTCGCGTGTACCTGAAATTCCGTGTCATACAGCATCTCCTCAAGATGCCGGTAGGCCGGCGACTCAGTCACCGGCCCGCCGTTGGTGTCTGCGCTACCCGCGCCGCCGCCGGTAGGCAAATGCGCCCGCCGATCCCGCGACGATGAGCGCGCCCAGCACGCCAAGGCTCACGAACAGCATCGTGGCGCCGTTCGGGCCGCCGGCTGCCACTCCGCTGCCCGTGCTCGGCGCCTTCGGCGC
>JAFKFP010000248.1:10605-20503 GCA_017308185.1 bacterium
GGCGCCTTCGGCGCTGGCCCGCCAGTACCGCCGGTTGGTGCTGAGGCAAAGCTGATCTTGACCGGGAACGTGGCGATGTTGCCCGCCTTCGCGTTGCCACAATGCGTGCTCACCGTGGGCAGGTCGACCGATGCGCCGTCATAGGTCTGGTTGCCGTTGTTCTCGGTGTGGAGCATCGGCCAGACCGTCTCGCCGTCCTTCAACGGCCGGTCGAGCTGCACCACGAGGTTCTCGTGGCGGCTGCCCGCAGCAAGGTATCCCGACACTCCGATCACGGCCCCGGGTCCGCCGGTGGCCGAACTCTCGTGGATGGCCATGTATCCGGCATCAACTTGCTGCGATTCAGCGATGGTCACCGCCATCGAGCCCGGCTTGACCGTCTGGTCCATTACCGTCAGCTCGCACGCCTGGTTCGGTGTCTGCGTCGCGCCAGCGGGCGGCGTGGCCGTCGTCGTAGCCGTTCGGGTCGCGCTGGGCGATGCCGTGGCCGTCACGCTGGGAGTCGTTGTGGCACTCGCGGTCGCCGGTGTTGTCGCCGTCGCCGAAGGCGTCGATGTCGCGGCCGCAAGGACGACGATCTTACCGACCATCGCATCGTTTGCCTCGACGTGCGCCTCCGTCGCTTCCGACTCATCGGCGTGGATGCTGCAGTAATAGAAGAACGTACCCGGCGTGTTGAACGCCTGCGTCGTCCCGGTTGTGTGCGTCGAATCGATCTGCAGGTCCGGTGAGACATCTTCGAGGTCCACCACATGGAATCCTGCTGACCAGTTGAAGGTGACTGTGTCACCCACGTGGATGGTCGTGATGTTGGGCGTGAAGCGATTCGTGGGCGTGCCCACCGAGACGGTCGCACTGTCCGCGTGTGCCATCAGTGCGGCGGGGAGCAATACCGCACCTGCGGCCCCCCCGACTCCCGCCAGGAGTGCGGCGGCCGCCATCGCCAGCCGTGATCTGAGTCTGTGCATCGTTAGGCCTCTCCTTCGAACGTAAAGGTGTTCGGCAACTTAACGACGCCGCCGGACGTACAGATCTGTGGATGTTCAAGAATTTGCGCTGTCACGCCGTCGGGATCGCCGCCTCAGCCGCCTTCGCGATCGCCATCGCCGGGTGGGCCGCCCCACGCTTCGGCGCGGCACTGGATGGCCCTCGGCCGCTCGGCGAACTCCATGCCATCGCTGCCCCCGCGCAACCTACACCTGCCGGCATGCTCATGCCGGGCATGGTCATGCCCGAAGCTAACCCCGCGGCGCCCACACCACCCGCGCCGCCGGCGGCTTCCGCCAGTCCTGCAGCGCCCTCGCCGGTCCCCGCCGCTGCGCCGCCCACGACCGCTGCTCCGGCCTCCCCGCCCGTGCAGCCTGACGCAACGGCTTCACCGCAGCCCCTTACCGCTGCCGACCAGGTCGCCATGCAGCAGGAACTTGAACAGCAGGGCAAGCGCTTCCTCACCGCGCTTCAGCAAGGCGATGCCACCGCTCTGCGCTCGATGCTCGCCGGACGCTGCCAGGCCACCGATCTCGTGGCGCTCATCGCAAGGCGCCAGGCGGCCATCAGCGCACAGGCAGGCGTTCCGATCGCCGCTATCACGCCGCTCACCACCTTCGTCGGCCACTTCGACCCCGTGGCCGGCGAGGCGCACACCGTCCTGCAATGGGAGGCGGCCGGCCAACGCATGACGCTCCTCAGCGCCGACGGCTGGCTGTACGAGCACGGCGAGTGGAAAAACACGAGCTGTTAGGCCGTAGCTTCTGCAGCCGTCCCCCTGCCAGGCCGCTATGCCGCACTGCTCGTGCACGCCGTTAACCTTCCCCCCCGCCATCGCGTTATCTCTAGTACACAGGTCGCGGCCTGCCTATGCTCGAAAGGAGGACGGTCGGGCTTCAACGCATCCGGCACGGCCCAGGGGGCTGGTTTGGAGGACTCGGCACTGGAGAGGCTTGCGCCCGAGTTCGATGAGCATGCTGCCGTAGTCGCCGCTCAGCGTGGCGATCACGCGGCGCTCTCAGAGCTTTACGCGCACTACTTTCCGCGAGTCTATCGATACGTCGGTGCACGTCTCGCATCGTCTCACGACGCCGAGGATGTCACCGAGGAGATCTTCCTCAAAATCATCGATAACCTCCCTGCCTACCAGTTCCGTGGCCTCCCGTTCGGTGCCTGGGTCTTTCGTATCGCCCGCAACGAAGTCGTCTCGCACGTCCGCCGCCAGAAAGTCCGCGGCACGACGACACAGCTCAGCGAGACCATCGCCGACGATACAGCGGATCACACGCACGAAGTCGAGATGCAGCTCACCATCGCTATGGTCCGAACACTCACCGAACGCCTCCCCGATGCACAACGCGAGGTCATCACCCTTCGCTTCGGTGCTGGCCTCTCCGTCGCAGAGACCGCACAGGCGTTGAAGAAGTCCGAGAACAACGTCAAAGTCCTCCAGCATAAGGCCATCGCGCGCCTCCAACAGATGGTGCAGCGCCTGTGATCAGCCTCTTCGACCGCAAGCCCGGCCCACGCGCCGCCATCCTCGCCGAAGCCCGGTCGCTGATGGATGATGGCCTCACCCTTGACTTCGTAATCGATCTCTTCCCGGAAGACGCCGAATGGCTGCGCCCCGCGCTCGCGCTCACGGCATCACTCACCGATTCCTACACCGCCGAACCCGCCAGCTTCTTTTTCGAAGCTGAACTCAAAGCGAAGTTCCTCGCCGCCGCCGATAACCCGCGCGTCCCTGCACCCGCCGCCCCGCCGGCCACTGCCTTCCCATTCAAGACAGCCGTGACCACACTCACGCTCGCTTCTGCAGCAGCGGCCGCCGGCGTCGTCACGCTGGGCTTCGTCACCGCCGGCGGCGCTGTACCCGGCGATTGGAACTACAGCTTCAAACTCGCCGGTGAGCGCCTCCAGTACGCCCTCTCCCGCGGAGACCAGCGGGTCAATATCCAGATTGGCCAGGCCGAAGCACGCGTCTACGAAATCCAACAACTCTCGCAGAAGGGCGATGTCTCCACGTCCGATATCTCCCGCCTGCAGGACGAAGTCCAGGCGATCGCCTCCCTCGCACAGGCCAAACCTCTCGATGACGTGCAGAAAGCACGCCTCCAGGGCGTCGCACAGACGAGCCAGGTCGTCCTCAACGACACCAAAGCCAAGCAGCCATCGCTCGGCGAGCCCGTCGTCGCCGCCGGCGAAGCTATCCACGCTGCCGTCGTCATGGCCCTTGCAGCTACGCCGGTGCCCACGGCAACCGCCACGACCACTACCACCGCAAGCGCGACGGCAACGCTGACACCGGCCACCACGCCGAGTGTCACAACCACGCCCACTCCAACCGAAACGACCGCCCCCACGAAGACGGCCACACCTGAGCCCACAGCCACCGCCACGGAAACGCCGCCGCCATCCGCTACGGCAGCACCCTCATCAAGTGCAACCGCCCCGCCCAGCGCGGCGGCAACCGAGTCAACCGAGAGCCAGGCAACGGCAACTCCCCCGCCCGGCGCGGCGCCCTGAACCATCGATTAACCGCGTGATTGCCGCACGCGGACATCCGGCCCTAACCTCGGATTGCTCTCGGGAGGGTTCATGCGCCGATACCTGCTGGCTGCGCTCGTCGTTGCGGCACTCGTGCTCGCCGCCGCCTGCGGAGGCGGTTCCAGCCCACAGGCTGGCGCAACTTCTGTAGGCACCCAGTCACCGCTGGCCACCCCCACCGATAAACCGCTCGCCCAGCCAACCCCTCCGCAACCCGGCGAGCCCATCGTCCAGGTGAAGTCGGGCAAGAACCTCTATAGCCCCACCCGCGACGACATCGAGAAGCTTGGCGAGGCAACCATTACCGTCGGCGGCAAACAGTATAAAGGCGTCACGCTTGCCACCCTTGCGGCCAAAGTCTCCGCGCCCGCCGCCGCACAGGCGACGGTCCTCGGCACGAACGCGCTGGGTACACGCATTGCCGGCGCAGTGCTGTCACTGAAGGACGATGGCTCAAGTGCCGTTTTCGTCATCTCTGCGGACGGCTACCTTCGACTCGCCGCGTCCTCACTCGACCCGTCGCGCTGGCTCGTCGATGTCACATCAATCGTCTTAAGCTAGCGTCTCGCCGGCGCAGGTCCGCCACTGTTTTCTCGTCGAACACGGCCTCCGCCAGTGCCCACTCGTCATCGTCCCGCGGCGTAAGGCCCGACATGAGGAGGCCCCGCAAAGCAGTCTCCTTGAGGACAGACTCCTCGTCCGCGGGTGCGGGCCCGAGGCTTGCAAGTACGCGAATCAGCCCCGTAACCATGCTTGCATTCGGCTCCTCTCCGGCTGCAGCACGGGCCAGCATCGCCCACGCCACGCCATGCAGGTCGCGCGCTGCGATAGCTGCCTGCACGCCAGCTTCGGTGCGCGCTTCCCCTATCACGGCGTCGCCGCGAGGATGCAGCGCAGCCCCTTCACGGCTTTTTCCCCCATCGCCTGCGTGGTGCGGGCACGGCGGCGTCTGCCATCTACAGGGATGTCCGCTCTTCGTCGGTTCTCCGCATTCCCAGTTCCTCATGTGAAACACGGTGAGTTCCGCCCATCCGAACGCAAACCGCACGCTGTCGCTGTTCGCCGCGGAAATACTCCGTATAGGTCATCCGTGGACACTTGTTGTTTGGCTTATGCAGCGTACATTCAGGGTTACGGATGGCGCAGCAGGCGTCACCGCAAGGCAGGTAAAGCATGTTCGGCGATATCGGCGTACCTGAATTGCTGATCATCCTCGCCATCGTAGTCCTCCTCTTCGGCGTTGGCCGCGTCGGACGGCTCGGCAAGGATCTTGGGACATCGATCAAAGAGTTCCGCAAGGCCGTGAACGACGACAAGCCCGAGGCCACGATGACCCAGGCGACTACCATCGCGCCCCCGCAGCAGCAGGTGCAGGTCCCGATGGCCCCAGTCCCGCTCCCCGCACCCGATCACACCGCTGCGGCAACGAACGACGCGCCCAAACCGCCACCGGCCGTCTTCTAATGCGGCGGTCGGTCCACTTCGAGCCGCGCCCGTGCGATCCGTTCTGCCGTATTCGCCATCGGCCGCGCGCATAGTTCGAGGTGCTCGAGCCACTTAATGCTCGTGAAGCACTCACCGCCGGCCACCAGTAACCTGACGGGTGCACCGTGCTCCGGCGCGATCGGCTCACCACCCAGGTCGAGTGCGAGCAACGCGTTCACCGCCTCGGGGACGGGCATGGGCCAGCTGAAGTCCGCCGCAGATGCCTGCACCCAGTTCGCGCGGCCCTCCGCGCCCGCCAGCGCAAGCACCTCGGCCAACGGAACCCCGCTCCAGTGCTGTTCAGGCGCCACCCATCCCGCCAGGCAGACGAAATCCGCGTCGAAGGCCCGCTGTGGCATGGCGCGAAGCTCCGCCTCACTCAGCGAAAGCGGCCTGGCCACCAGCCCGTCCACGCGCAAGCGATAGTCGTCCCAATGCGGCCTGGGGTGGTCGTGGATCGGCAGCCCCGCGACCTTCCGAGGAGTGGTCACAGCGCACTCCTATTCATCAGTCGGCAGGATCGCGAACAGCGCCGCGAGGTCCAACTCGAACTCCGGCAGAACCGGCTCGGCAAGGATCGTGGCCGGATTGCGAAACGTCAGCGGCGATTCTCCCGGCCGGTACACGGTGACCTGCTCATCGACGGGATCGACCACCCATAGCAACGAAACGCCTGTGCGCATGAAAAAGCTCACGCGCTCCAGCAGCTTTCCGGGCCGGTCGCCCGGCGAAAGCACCTCAATCGCGAAGTCCGGCGCCGTCTCAACGGGGGCGCTCGATCCGCGGCCGGACACTCGCGGGGCCATGCGTACTTCAATGTCAGGCAAGTAGACCCAGTCTTCCGACCGGCTCGCATGCCGCACTTCATTCTTGATGCGGCCGCGCCCGAGTTGCCGCAGATAGATACTTAACTCGGTGATAAGCCAACTGGTGATTTCGCCATGATCGTCGTTTGGTATCGCCTTCTGGACTACCTCTCCGTCGATGAGCTCGGAGGGCGGTTCAGTCTCCGGCATAGCGAGAAACTCGTCGATCGAGACACGCGTCCTGGTGACCATACGGAAAGTATAACGGACGCCTCGTGCCTACAGGACGTCCGTCCGATGCGCCGCAATGTCGTCTCGCACGCACGCCACAACTGCAGCCCCGAGTTCGACCATCTCCGCCGCACCCGGGTCGGTTACCACGGCCCACTCGCCCGGGTACACGGCCAGCACAAACCACCCGCTCAACCGGCTCAGGTCCGGGAACCGCTCGCTGACGGCCCAGCCAGGCGGGAGCAGGGAGCGTAACTCGTCGAGGTCGTGCGTCCCCGGCGGCGTTGTTCCGGATGCCACGAGTGCCGCGCGGAGCGCCTTTTCCACTGCTTGCTCCGCCAGCCAGCCCGCATGCCGTGGTGATGGTCCGTCGAAGCGCCGCAACGATTGCGCTGCCGCGAGGTCACCCTCCGCGTACCGCATCCAATCGGCCGCTGTCGCATCCGATGCCCTCACCGTCATGCAACTAGCATACGCCGCCTATGGAGTCGCGGGGCTGCTGGGCGGCGCGCCATCATCCATGAGCGCCGACTGATAGATCACAATCGGCACATCGCCGTTGTTCTTCCCCGAATGGACAATCCCCTGCGGCTCGAACAGCGCATCGCCCGGCTTGATCTCCTTCGTCTCACCGGGCTTGATCGTGTCCTGCTGCGGATTCTTGCCGGTCGCGTCGTGGATCAGCGTCGCCGTGCCGTCGCGGTAGACCGTGTAGGTCAGCGTGCCTTCGGTGATGATCGAAAGGATGGAACCCGCATGCGTATGCGGTGCGAGGACCGCGCCCTTCGGGATAATCACCCGGATGAGTTGCTGGTCCTTCCCCGGCGCCGCCGGTGGGTGAGTGTCGATGATCTGCTGGCGCGTGGTCGTCGTGATCCCGTCTGCCACCGAATTTGCGTTCGAATTGTCATCGCCGCAGGCCACCATCGCCGATGACAAAAGCGCCACCAGGACCAGCAGCGTCAGCCACTTTGTGGATACCAACCGTCGCATCCTTCACTCCTCTGGTTTGCCCGTCCACACGGCCCCGCGCCGGTGGCATCGGACATTCGCCCGCCATCGTGACGGGCATCGGTATAATAACCAAGAGCATGCGTCACCCGCGCATCGGCCTTCGGCTCTCGCCCGCACTCCGCACCCGGCACTCACCCCCATTGACATGGCCCGACGGCGGCTGTTTCACTTATCGCTACAGGCAGCGACGGAGACGAGTAGCGTCCCACAGCCTGGCAAGCGAGCCCCGTACGGTGGAAGGGGGCCCACGGCCGGGTCGCCAAAATCACTCCCGAGCCTCCGCCCGAACAGGCCCACGCCTCAGTAGATGCGGACGGCCGCCCTCCGTTACAGGGCAGAGGCGTGATTGCGCCTCGCAGAGTGCTGACGCCCAACCCCATGGCTGGAGCGTCAGAACCAGGGTGGTACCGCGGGCCTCGCGCTCGTCCCTGGCGATCCATGCACTCGCTGCGAGGAGCCGCCCATGTTTACACCCGTCGACCCCAGAGTCCGCTTCCCCGAACTCGAAGCCCGCATCCTCGAATTCTGGCAGCAGCACCGCATCTTCGAACGGAGCGTCGATGAGCGCCCCGAGGACAACGTCTTCGTCTTCTACGAAGGTCCGCCCACCGCGAACAACCGGCCCGGCATCCACCACGTCCTCGCCCGCGTCTTCAAGGACCTCATCCCGCGCTACAAGACCATGCAGGGCTACCGCGTCCCCCGCAAAGCCGGCTGGGACACGCACGGCCTGCCCGTCGAACTCGAAATTGAGAAGGAACTGGGGGTCAACTCCAAGGCCGAAATCGAGGAGAAGATCGGCATCGCCGCCTTCAACGCGAAGTGCAAAGAGTCTGTCTCGCGCTACGTCGAAGAGTGGACCCGCATGAGTGAGCGCATCGGTTTCTGGGCCGACCTCGAACACCCCTACGTCACGTGGCACAACGACTACATCGAGACCGGCTGGTGGATCTTCAAGCAGCTCTGGGACCACGGCCTTGTCTACCAGGACTACCGCGTCACCCCGCACTGCCCGCGCTGCGGCACGAGCCTCAGCGACCACGAAGTCTCGCTGGGCTACGAAGACGACACCCCGGACCCGAGCGTCTTTGTGAAGTTCCGCATCCCCGCGGACGAGTTCCGCGATCGCACCGGGTTCGAGGCCCCGGCCGGAGAGTCCATCAGTCTCGTCGCCTGGACGACCACACCCTGGACGCTCCCGGGAAACGTCGCCCTCGCGGTTAAAGGCGATGCCGACTACGGCATCTACGAGCATGAAGGCGAGTACCTCGTCGTTGCGGTCGAACTTGCCGAGAAAGTCCTCGGCGAAACCGCCTCCCACGCCGCCACGGTCAAGGGCGACCGCCTCGCCGGTCTCACTTACGAGCCGCTCTACCGGCCGGAATCCCTGGGCGTTGAGGCCATGCGCTTCGACGGCGAAGGACGCCTGCGCCGCATGCCAGGCGACGTCGACACCACGGGCCTCCGCCGCGTCATCACCACCGATTACGTCTCCCTCGATGACGGCACCGGCATCGTCCACACCGCGACTGCGTTCGGCGGTGAGGACTTCGATGCGGGCAAGCAGTACAACCTGCTCTTCCTCCAGCCCGTGGACCTCCGCGGCATCATGGCCAACGGCCTCCCCGGCGCTGGCAAGTTCGTCAAGGACGCGGACAAGGACGTCATCCGTGACCTCGAAGAGCGCGGCCTGCTCCTCAAGCACGGCATCATCAGGCACACGTACCCCTTCTGCTGGCGCTGCGGCACGCCGCTCCTCTACTACGCGAAGCCCAGCTGGTACATCCGCACGACGAAGCAGAAGCAGGCGCTGCTCGATGGCAACGACCGCATCAACTGGTACCCCGAGCACATCAAGAACGGCCGCTTCGGCAACTGGCTCGAAAACAACATCGACTGGGCCGTCAGCCGCGAGCGTTACTGGGGCACGCCCCTCCCGTTCTGGAAGTGCGAGTCGTGCGCCGAAACCACCTGCGTTGGCTCGCACGCCGAACTCATCGACCTCGCGACCGACCGCATCGCCGCCGAAACGCTCGAAGACCTGCACCGTCCCTACATCGACGAGATCACCCTCCGCTGCGAGCACTGCGGCGGCGACATGCGGCGCGTCCTCGAAGTCGCCGACGCCTGGTTCGATAGCGGCGCCATGCCCTACGCCCAGTGGCACTACCCCTTCGACAACGCGGACCTCTTCCTCGAACGCTTCCCCGCCGACTTCATCTGTGAAGCCATCGACCAGACCCGCGGCTGGTTCTACACCCTCCACGCCGAGGCCGCGCTCCTCAAAGCGAGCGAAGCCGTGCCCGATGGCATCGCCTACAAGAACGTCATCTGCCTCGGCCACATCCTCGACGAGAGGGGCAACAAGATGTCCAAGTCCAAGGGCAACACGGTCGAACCCTGGGACGTGCTCGACCTGCACGGCGCCGACGCTACGCGCTGGTACATGTACACCGCCAGCCCCGCAGGCTCGTCACGGCGCTTCAGCCTCGGCCTCGTCGAAGAAGGCCTGCGCCGCTTCCTGCTCACGCTGTGGAACACCTACAGCTTCTTCGTCAGCTACGCGAACATCGACGACATCGACCCGCGCGTTGCTCCCCCTCTCCTGCCGCAGCGGGAGAGGGGGTCGGGGGGTGAGGGCGTCCCCGAACTCGACCGCTGGCTCCTCAGCGAACTCAACGCCCTCATCGTCAAAGTCACGGATGAGCTTGAAGCCTACGACCCCACGGATGCCGCACGCGCCATCGACGCGTTCGTGGATGACCTCTCGAACTGGTACGTGCGCCGCTCCCGCCGCCGCTTCTGGCGCGGGATCTCCGAATCCGGTG
>JAFKFP010000101.1 GCA_017308185.1 bacterium
TGGATGGATTCGGTGATACGCATAGAGGCAGCTCCGAATGAAGTGGGCTCTTCCGGGGTGGGAAGGCACGCCCATCGTCAGGCGGCGGCCGCAAAACAGGATGAGATAGAGATTGGAAAGTTCAAAGGATAGGTGCCCGGTAAAGGCGGGATTCGCAAATCCCGCCTTTATTCATGCGGGCACAGGCTCAGGCGGGCGCGGGCGCAGCCTGGAGGCGGTCCATGAGCGTCTTAGCCGTCACCACGCCGTGCTGCATGAAGTCGGCCACGACCTCGGAGAACTCGTCCGGCACATCCGTTGGCACGCCATGGCCCACGCGGCTGAAGACGTGAAGCGTGGCATTTGGCATCCGCTGGAAGTCCTTGAGGTTCGCCTGCAGGAGGCCATCGGCTGCACCCGCCACGATGAGCGTCGGCACCGTGACGCTGGCAAGTTGGGCGCCACGCCGTGAATCAACAAGAGCAGTCCACGAGTCGTCAAAGTGCCCAGCAGACACAGAAAGTGCCCGGTCGACACTCTCGGCGATTCGGTCGTCGTGTCCTTCACGGGCCGACATGAGTACACGTTCACGGATCATGGTGTCGCGGTCCTTGGCCTGGTAGAGCGCGCGGGAACGCTCATGCACTTCCCGCGGCGACTGGACGCCGTCGGCGGGGGCGGGCGCGACGAGGATGAGCCGTTTCAGCCGGCTGGCGTAGTTGATACCGAGCTCCATGCCGATCACGCCGCCCATGGAGTGGCCGCAGTAGGTGAACGTGTCGAGGCCGAGGTGATCGGCCATGCCGATGACATCACGCGCGTACTGTTCGATGGAATAGCCATCGGCGGTGTGCTCGGAGTCGGCGGCGCCACGGCAATCCATGACGATGCAACGGAAGCGATCCTTGAGGCGTGGGGTGATCAGGTCCCACCAGGCATCATGTGACCCGGTGTAGCCGTGATGCATGAGGATTGGTTCGCCGCTGCCGGCCTCGTCGTAGAAGAGTTCAGCGCCGTTGATGGTTGCTTTTGGCATGTTGGCCTCCCGAGTGTGTTGCGGCCGATTCTACGCCGTGAGGGTGGGAAACAGGGAACAGGAAGCCGGGGCGCTGGGACTATCCCAGCACCTTCTCCCCGTCGTCGCAGGTGATGCTGTGGAGGGTGGCGTCGACGCGAGCCTGCAACTTCTGCGGCAGCGTCACATAGGAGAGGTTATGGGCTTCGGCGCGGGCTTCTTCCGAGTGATACGCCCACCACAGCACGTGGAGGATGACGCGCGCCTTCGTGCAGCTGTCATAGTGCTTGTTGATGAGCAGGAAGGTGAAGGTAGCGATAGGGTATGCGTCCGGTCCATCGGCGTTGGTGATCGAGCCACGATAGTCGGGCGGCAGGGTCACGCCTTCGGTGGCCGCCTGGACGGTCTCGAGCGATGGCGCTACGAAGTTGCCGGCAGGATTCTTCAGGAGAGCCACGGGCAGATGATTCGTGGTGGCGTAGTTCAATTCGACGTAGCCGATGGCGCCGGGTGTCTGCTTGACGACGCGGGTCACACCCTCGCTACCGGTCCCACCGATGCCGACGGGAAAGCTCGGATCCTTGGTGCGGCCAATCTGTCGCGCCCACGCCGGGCTCACCTTGGACAACCAATCGGTGAAGACGTAGGTGGTGCCAGAGCTTTCCGTGCGGTGCACCACGTGGATCGCCTGGTCGGGGAGTTCCACGCCAGGGTTGAG
>JAFKFP010000249.1 GCA_017308185.1 bacterium
CAGGAGGACGGGTAATGCGGATTTGATTCTGGCCAGGACCGAATAACACATGGGACGACACGGTGGCGCTCGCGCGGCATGCGGAGGAATCGGGTTGGGACAGCGTGTGGTTTGCGGACCACTTCATGCCGAATGCGGACGACAATTCGGGGCCAACGGCAGAGTGCTGGACAACGCTGGCGGGGCTAGCGGTTAGCGTGCCTCGGGTGCGGCTGGGGTCGCTCGTGGTGGGGAACACGTACCGGCACCCGGCGGTGCTGGCGAAGATGGCTGCGAATGTCGACATCTTGAGCGGCGGGCGGCTGGTGTTGGGCCTTGGCGCGGGGTGGCAGGAGAACGAACACGCTGCGTACGGGATCGAGTTTTCGACGGTGGCGGGCCGGCTGCGGCGGCTGGAAGAGGCGTGCCAGGTCGTTAACGGGCTCCTGCGGCAGGAGCGCACAGACTTCAACGGCAAGCATTACACCCTGATAAATGCCCCACTCGCGCCAAAGCCGGCGCAGGCGCGTGTGCCGCTGCTTATCGGCGGGGGCGGCGAACAGAAGACTCTGCGGATCGCCGCGCGCTATGCCGATGAGTGGAATGTGTGGGGGACGCCCGAGTTCCTGCGGCAGAAGATGAGCGTGCTCGACCAGCGTTGCGAGGAGATCGGCCGTAACCCGCAGGAGATTCAGCGTTCGGCAAACGCGATGCTCACGATTTCGGACGACGCCGCGCGTGTTGAACGGGCAAAGGCTGCAGGACCGCGCGTCATCGCCGGGAATGCAGAGCAGGTGGCCGAGCAGCTTCGTGACTACGCGGAATCGGGTGTGGATGAGGTGATCATCCCGGACTTCAACCTGGGCCGAGAGCGCGCGGCGAAGATCGAGACGATGGACCAGTTCCGCGAGATAGCGGCGAAGGCGCTCGGGTAGCGCGGTCAGTCCTGTGGCTGAGGACACTCACGAGACGTTCTATGAGCAGGTGTACGAGTTCGTGCGCCAGGTGCCGCGTGGGTCGGTGGTAACGTACGGGCAGGTGGCGCTGGAGCTGGGGTCGCCCTCGGCTGCGCGCGCGGTAGGTTACGCCCTCTATTTCATGCCGAAGCCATCGGACATCCCGTGGTGGCGCGTGATCAACGCTCGTGGAGCGATTAGCTACAAGGGACGGGGCTCCTCGGCAGACCAGCAACGAGCGATGCTCGACGACGAGGGGGTCGTGTTCGACGCAGACGGTCGGACCGATCTGAAGGTGTACCGATGGTGGCCCGACGGCAGCCCGGGAACAGGGGACCAGGAAACGGCCGCGCGGTGAGCGGGCGTGCCGCGACGGAGCCGAGAGCAAGCATTGGGCCGGCTCAAGCTGACGGAGTTGGGAGCTACGCGTATGCTTCGTGCGATGGCTGAGGCGATTGCGGCGGAGCGCATGGAGCAGCTAGTCGCGGGAATTCGCGGGTGCGAACGGTGCGGCCTGTGCAAGACACGGACGAACGCAGTGCCCGGCGAGGGACCGATCGACGCAGAGGTTATGTTCATTGGCGAAGCGCCCGGGGTGAACGAGGATAGACAGGGCAGGCCGTTCGTGGGCGCCGCCGGGAACTTCCTCTCAGAGTTGCTGGCCGCGGCCGGACTGCGGCGCGAAGAGGTCTTCATCTGCAATGTGCTGAAGGACCGGCCACCGGGGAACCGCGACCCGCTGCCGGACGAAATCGCGGCATGCCGGCCGTGGCTGGATGAGCAGATCGCGATTATCGACCCGCTGGTCATCGTGACGCTGGGGCGGTTTTCGATGGCGCGTTACTTCCCGCGGCAGTCGATTTCGCGGATTCACGGGCGGGCAGAGCGCGTGGGGCAGCGATTTGTGGTACCAATGTATCACCCGGCGGCAGCGCTCCATCAGCAAAGCCTGCGCGATACCATTCTGGATGATTTCCGGGCTCTGCCGGCGCTTATCGGACGTGCGGCCGCGGAGCAGGTAGCCCGAACCCGGGCGGCTGCCGAAGCGGCAACAGCAACCGCGCCGGCGCCCGCCGCAGAACAAATCCGACTCTTCGATTGAATGGACTGCATGGCAACGACCAACCTACGCGTAATTCCACTCGGCGGCCTGGGCGAAATCGGCCGCAACATGATGCTGCTCGAATACGGCGATGACATCATCGTCGTCGACGTCGGGCTGATGTTCCCGGAGGAGGAGATGCTCGGCGTCGACCTCGTGATCCCGGATTTTTCGTATCTGCGCGATCACGCGGACAAGTTGCGAGCGGTGTTTCTCACCCACGGGCACGAAGACCATATCGGCGCGCTGCCGTACTTCCTGCGCGAATTCGATGCACCGGTCTATGGCGCACGGCTGACCGAAGGGCTGGTGCGGGTCAAGCTCGAAGAGCACCGGCTTATGCAGAAGGCGCAGTTGCACGTGGTGGAGCCGGGCGAAGCCATCCAGGCGGGGGTGTTCGAAGTCGAGTTCTTCCCGGTCGCGCACAGCATCCCGGACGCCTGCGGGCTGATTATCCGGACGCCGCTCGGGCTCGTGGTGCACACGGGCGATTTCAAGCTCGACCACACGCCCGTGATGGACCAGCACACGGACCTAATCCGGCTCGCGCAGGTGGGCGCCGAAGGCTGCCTGCTGCTCATGGCGGATTCGACGTATGCCGAGCAGGAGGGCTACACGCCGAGCGAGCAGCTGGTGGGCGAGGCGCTTCGAAACATCATGGTGAACGCCGAGAGCCGGGTTATCGTGGCGACGTTCGCGTCGCTCATCGCACGGATCCAGCAGGTTATCGATGCGGCCGTGTTCACGGGGCGCAAGGTGTTCGTGACGGGACGTTCGATGATCGACAACGTGGCGATGGCGCGACAGCTGGGCTATCTGAACGCACCGGACGGCGTGATCGTGGGCGTCGAGCAGATGCGGAATACGCCGCCGTCGCAGCTCGTGATTGTGACGACGGGCAGCCAGGGCGAGCCGACGAGCGCGCTGACGCGGATGGCGAACGGCGACCACCGGCACATCACGATCGCGGCGGGCGACACGGTGGTGCTCTCGGCCACGGCGATCCCGGGCAACGAGCAAGCGGTATACAGGAACGTGGATAACCTGTTCCGGCTGGGGGCGGATGTGTTGTACAACCGGGCGGCGAACATCCACGTGCGTGGTCATGCGAGCCGCGAGGAGCTGAAGATCATCCAGGGGCTGCTCCAGCCGGAGTACTTCGTGCCGATCCACGGCGAGTATCGGCATCTCGTGACGCACGCGCGGCTGGCGGAGTCCGTGGGCGTGCCGCAAGGGCAAGCGTTCATCCTGACCGACGGGGATGTGCTCGAAATCGACGCCGACTCGGCGTGGGCGGAAGAGCGGGTGCCTGCGAGTTATGTTTACATCGATGGCCTCGGCATCGGCGATGTCGACCAGCACATTCTGCGCGATCGCGCGCACCTGTCGACGGACGGCGTCGTGGTGGTGATGGCGACGGTGGACAAGCAGACGGGGAAACTCGAACGCCCGGCCGAGGTGCTTTCGCGCGGCTTCGTCGACGTGGAGGAGAGCGAGGAGTTGATGGAGCGAAGCCGGGACATCGTCGCCAAGGCGCTGGGTGGGAACTCGCATTACGCGGAGATCGGCGATGTGAACACGCGAATCAAAGACGCGTTGGGAAAGTTCCTTTATGATGAGACTCGCAGGCGGCCCATGGTGCTGACGGTGACTGTCGAGGTCTAGTGCAGTATCCATCGCCTGGGCGGCCCGGAGACGCGGGGGTCCCGGTCCGGATAGATGAGGAGTGCTGGGTATATGACAGCACGTACACGCTCGCAACCCCGCGGGAGCCGTAGCACGCGCCGGCGGAAGCGCACATGGCGTTACGAACGAATTACGCGCCCGGAGATCATCGGTGGGGCGGTCGTGCTGGTGGTGCTCGCCGCCATTCTGATCGCGGTGAACCCGGGTACGGTGGCTTCCGATTCGCGTGACTGGATCCTGCGGCACTTCGGACTTGGTATCGCGGTGCTCCTCGGCTTCGGCGCGTGGATTGGCATCGCGATCTGGCGGGGACGGCAGGATGACCCACGACGTTTCGCACGGCAGGTGGCCGGTGTTGGCGCGCTGACGCTCTTCGTGTGGGGCGCATTCGCGCTCAACCACGCGCGATGGCACGTGGGGACGGTCGATTTCCACAAATCCACCCTTGGCGGGACCTTCGGGCACGCGCTGTTCGGGGGATTCTTCGGCGTGCTGGCGTGGCTCTGCCTGTTGATCTTGAGCGTGGTGTTGCTCGCGCCCGGGTTCGCCCGTTGGTGCGCGGTGAATATCCCGCGCGGACTGCAAATCGCATGGGAGCGGCGTTGGCCACACCGGGTAGTGGGCGCCACGGCAAGATGGATTCAGCTGGCGTTCCAACGTCCCGACGTCCCCGAAAGCGACCCCGCCGAACCTGTGTTCATCGGCGGCGGCCCGGCTCTCGATGATGCTCCGATCGTCTACCGGCCGAAGCTCGATGCGGCCTCGCCGAGTTCTACACTTGGCGCAGGCGCCGCGGCAGCGTTCGGACGGCCAGATGCGCCGCTGCCTCCACCACCGACCATCGACGAGCCGGTGGGCGACCTACCCGACGATGGCCCAGACGACGACGAGGCAGTCGACGAGCCACAGCAGCTGGGGATGAGGCTGGATGGCGGCCCGGCATGGCAACTTCCCGCGATCGAGATGCTGAATGCCCCACAGCCAAGCACCACGCGGACGCACGACAACGCTGCGCGCGCCCAACTCATCGTTGATACGCTCGCGAGTTTCGGCGTCGACGCCGCGGTTGTGGAGATCAACGAAGGCCCCACAGTGACGCAGTTCGGCGTCGAGCCGGGCTGGGAAGTGCGTTACAAGGATGTGCCACTGCGCGATTCGAGCGGAAAGCAGCTCACGATGTCCGACGGGCGGCCGCGGGTGGAGCGCGTGGAAACATCGCGGACGCGGGTGCGGGTGAACAAGATCACGACGCTCCAGAACGACCTCGCGCTGGCGCTTGCAGCGCCAAGTCTTCGGATCGAAGCGCCCGTGCCGGGCCGCGCGATCGTCGGCATCGAGGTGCCGAACGACACCGCAACGGTCGTGACGATGCGCTCGGTGATGGAGACGAAAGAGTTCGAACACCTTGCCCGGAAGTCACGGCTGGCGATGGCGCTGGGCAAGGGGGTTTCGGGGACGCCGATGGTGGCCGACCTCGCGAAGATGCCGCACCTGCTGATCGCCGGCGCGACCGGCAGCGGCAAGAGCGTCTGCATGAACGCGATCATCGCGGGGATCATGATGAACGCAACGCCCGAACAGGTGCGCTTCATCATGATCGACCCGAAGCGTGTCGAGCTCTCGGCCTACGCTGGCATCCCGCATATGGCTTTTAGCGAGGTGATCGTCGACGTCGACAAGGTCGTCGGCGTGCTGCAGGCGGTCGTGGGGGAGATGGAGGCACGCTACAAGAAGTTCCAGGAACTGGGCGTGCGCAACCTCGACGCCTACAACAAACACCCACGCATCCTGAAAAAGCTGCCCTACTGGGTGGTGATCATCGACGAGCTGGCGGACCTGATGATGGCCGCGCCGTTCGAAGTTGAGAAGCTCATCGCGCGGCTCGCGCAGCTCGCACGGGCAACAGGCATCCACCTCATCGTGGCGACGCAACGGCCGTCAGTGGATGTGGTGACGGGGCTCATTAAGGCGAACTTCCCAACGCGCATCGCCTTCGCTGTGACGTCGCAGGTGGACTCGCGGACGATCCTCGACATGGTGGGGGCGGAGAAGCTCCTGGGACGCGGCGACATGCTTTACCTGCCTACCGACGCGGCGAAGCCGATGCGCATCCAGGGTGTTTACGTATCAGATGCGGAGGTGGAGCGGCTCGTGGAGTTCTGGAAGGACGAGCGCTTCCGTGACCTCGCACCGGAGATGTCGGACGAACTGCTGGAGGCTGCGCTCACGGAGCAGAATGGCGGCGAGGAGTTCGAGGTGGCGTTCGACGACCCGTTGCTCGAGCAGGCGCGAGAACTCGCGCGGCACCACAAGCGGGTTTCGCCTTCGCTCCTGCAGCGGCGGATCAACGTGGGTTACGTGAAGGCGGCAAAGCTCATCGATATGCTGGAAGACGAGGGTATCGTGGGGCCGCGCATCGATGGCGAATCGAGGGAGGTGCTCGCGCCACCCGCCGAAAGCATCCTGGATTGATACACTGGGCACTGTGATGAACCTGAAGACTCTCCTCAAGCGGGAAGAGCCCGCGGACGAAGGCCTGCTGGAACCGCGGCACGAGCATTGTCTTTCGTGCGGTGCGGATTTGGACGCATCGCACCTGTATGAGCGTTATCGCGTGTGCCACTCATGCGGCTTTCACTTTCATCTGAACGCGCGCGAGCGCCTGGCCACGATCCTCGACCCGGGCACGTTCCACGAGGATGACCGGGGCGTGACATCCATCGACCCGATATCGTTCCAGGGGCGGCAGTCATACCGGTCACGGGTGATTAATGCGCAACGGAGGACGGGACTGGCTGAATCGGCGCTGACCGGCACGGGGGCTATCTTCGGACGAGAAGTCGTTATCGCGGTGCTCGACTTCGCATTCCTCGGAGGGTCCATCGGGATCGTGGCGGGGGAGCGGATGGCACGTGCGTTCGAGAAAGCAGCGGCGCGGCGGGCGCCGGTGATAACGGTGTGCTCGACGGCAGGCACGCGGATGCAGGAAGGCCTGCTGGCGTTGATGCAGGTGCCGCGGGTGATTGCGGCGGCGCAGAAGTTTTCGGATGCGGGCCTGCCGCATATCGCGGTGCTGACTGACCCGACAACAGGTTCGGCGTACGCGGGGTTCGTGAGCCTTGCCGATGTGCTCATCGCGGAGCCGAACGCGTTGATTGGCTACGCGGCGCTGGGTGAGCTGCAGGAGAACGCACCGGCGGAGCTGCCGCCGGGGGCGCACACCTCGGAGTCGCAGCTGGAACATGGGCTGATCGACGCGATTGTGCCCCGGCCACAACTGCGCGAGGCGCTTTCGCAACTACTCGACCTGCTGATGAACGACTATCGTTTGAGTGCGCGAGACCCGAAGCGCGATGGGCGCAGCGCACGGCCAACCACCGGGGCATGGCGGCAGGTGCAGATTTCGCGACACGAGCAACGCCCCGGCGCTTCGGACCTCATTGGGCGGATGGTTACATCGTTTGTGGAGCTCCACGGCGACCGCGTGGGAACGGATGACGCGTCGATCGTGGCGGGTATCGCGTCGCTCGGCGGCGAGGCGGTGGTCATTGTTGGCCAGGAGCGGCGGCGCGAGGGAGCCGAGCCGAACGGCTGGATAACAGCGGGTGGCTTCCGCAAGGCCGAGCGTGCGTTCGGGTTGGCGGGGAAGTTCGGGCTCCCGGTTATCACGTTGATTGATTGCGCCGGAGCGCTACCAGCGGTGGAGAACGAACTGGCCGGCCTTGGGAGCGCGATCGCGGGCTGTATGGCCACGATGCTTTCGAGCTCGCCGCCCACGATCGCAGTGATTACGGGAGAAGGAAGCTCGGAGGCCGCGGTCGCAATGGCCGTGGCAGACCGGGTGCTGATGCTCGAAAACGCTGTGTACGAGGTGCTGCGCCCTGAAGACGCGGCGCGCATTCTCTACCAGCAGCCGGGGCTCGCCGAGCAGGCGGCAGAGCGTTTGCGCCTAACATCAACTGATTGCCTCCGACTTGGAATCATCGACGCCACGGTGCCGGAACCGGGAGAGGGCGCTCATACGGATCATGCGGAAGCAGCGGTGCTGGTGCGCCGAAGCATTTTGCGGGAGCTTACGCGCCTGAATGCGTTGCGCACGAAGACGCGATTGCAGCGGCGCTACGAACGGTACCGCGAAATCGGGTCCACGCGTTCGAAGATCCGGGGAACGCTGGAGCGGCGGATGGCGCATGTGGCGGACCGGATTGGCGGCGCCTGGGAACGGCTCGCGCGGCGCAATCTGAGGCGACGTACCGATTTCGACGAGGATGCGAACATCGCTGTATGAGCACGGGCTACCGGGCGACCAGCGATTGAGGCGGCGTGCAGATTCAGGTGTCTGACCGTAGGACTGGAGGCGGGCATACTCGGTGATGACTTCGCGCCTGGAGCCATGACCGCTGCCTATCACGGACCTGTTGCTAGTGCTGCTCGGCCTCGCGGTCGGTGCATTCGGGACGCTGGTAGGCGCGGGGGGCGGCTTCGTGCTGGTGCCAGTGCTCCTGCTCATCTACCCGGACAAGAGCGCACAGACAGTCACTTCGATGTCACTGCTGGTGGTGTTGGCGAACGCATCTTCGGGCACAGTCGCGTACTCGTTGCAGAAGCGCGTGGACTACGTCAGCGGGCTCTGGTTTGCGCTCGCCACCATCCCCGGAGCGATCGGCGGGGCAATCCTCGTCGGTTACATCCCACGGAACGCCTTCGATGGGATCTTCGCAGCCGTCCTCTTCGTAATCGGGACCTACCTCTTTGTCCGGCCCCAGACGAGCGGCATTGCGGAACCGCCCGAGGGGCGAGGGATCGTCCACCGGATGCTCACTGACGCGCACGGGGAAACGTTTGCCTACGCGTATCCGATGTGGAAGGGCATCGCGATCAGCATCGCCGTGGGCTTCTTCAGCAGTCTGCTCGGCATCGGCGGGGGCATCATCCATGTGCCGGCGATGGCGACTATCCTCCACTTCCCGGTGCACATCGCGGCGGCGACGTCGCACTTCGTGATCGTGTTCGTGACGGCCGAGAGTTCGGCGGTGCACTTCGCCACGGGCGCGATGGGATGGGATCGGTCGCTCGCGGAAGCGGTCCTGATAGGCATCGGGGCGGTGCCAGGCGCGCAAATCGGCGCGAGGCTGGGCCGCAAGCTTCATGGCAAGATCATCATCCGCGTGCTGGCCTCGGCGTTGTTGCTGGTGGCGGTGCGGCTCGTGCTCGAAGCGTTCTCGCTCTGAGGCGGACCGCCAGTGCCAGCGGCGGATGCACCCGGCCGTGCCGGGTGCATTGTGGCGGCTCCGCTCAGTCTTCCTCGGGCGGGCGGACGATCAGCAACGGCCGATGGAGCGAATGGAGCACCCGGTCGGTGGTGCTGCCGAGGAAGAGGCGGCCGGCGAGGCCCTTGCCACTGGCGGCCATCACGACGAGGTCAGCATCAAGGGAGGCAGCGGCGTTGACGACCGCTGTCGCAGCGTCACCCTGCGCGACTGCAATCTCCTCGCCTTCCCGGGCCACGCTCTTGAGGTACTCACGCGGGCCTTCGCCGACCGTATCGAGGGCCTCTGGGACGTAGAACTCGTAGCCGCTCGAGCCGGGGGGGATGATGGAGTACGCCTCGAAGAGGGTGATGGGCGCATTCGCGGCGGCTGCAATCCCGCGAGCAAGGGGAAGCGCGCGCTCGGAAGTCTTCGAGCCATCGAGTGTGACAAGCACCTTCGAAATCTGGTTGGCTACTCCCCGCGTGCCTGGCACAACGAGCACGGGAACCGTCGCGGCCCGTACGACTTTGTCAGCGACACTGCCGACGACGGCGGCTTTGAAGCCGCTGCGGCCATGACTGGCGATGACGATAGCCTCGGCACGCTGCTTCTCGGCATCGGCGAGGATGGCGGAGGCGGGAGAGCCGTCGATCAGTTCTGCCGTGCAGCGCGAGGCATCGATGCCCGCCTGGGCGGCGCGTTCGAGTGCGTACTCGGCGAACTCAGCGGTCGCTTTTCCGATATCGGCAACGCGCGCCAATTCGCCCGGGTCGATGACGCGGATGATGCGGATGTTGGACTTGAAGTAGTCGGCCACGATACGCGCGAGGGGCAACGCATTTTCGGCGACACTCGAGCCATCGAGCGGGACAATCACAGGGCCGTTGGGCACAATCTACCTCCGGTGTTGGGTCATCGGGTCAGTCGCGGCGGCCAGATGGTGAGGGCCGGCGGCGCTGGCCGACACCGCAGACGGCACTCAACCCCAGAGCGCCCCCGACATCATAAAGAGTGCATTCGGCCACGGCGATACCCTGGTGCGAATGATGTGTGTTCACTTCGAAGCCGAGCCACTCGGAAGCGGGCAGGCGGTGCAGGTAGAGGGTGATATCGGCGTTAACGAATTCGAGGCCGCGCTCGCCCGAGTTGGCAAAGGGGTTCGTGAAATCGCAGGCTACGGCCGCGCGGATGAAGGGGGTGAGCGGCTCACCTGCGACGAGGTCCCGGTTTTCACGCAGCCATGTGCGCTTTTGCAGGAGCGCGCCGAAATCGCCGCTAATTGGGCGGGTGTCCCACATCGTGGGGCGTCCTTCGCGGTCTGGCGCGGGGATGGACTCGGGCGACGGCACATCCCAATCTGTTGGCGCCCAGACGCGGCCCTCGCGGTCCTCCTCTTCGCTCAGATCACTGGGGCGCTCCCGCTCGAGGAAGCGACGGAGGAGCGACTCGGCGAGGCCGAAGTCTTCGAGCTTCTCTGCGAGCTCGACGGCCTCCTTCATCGGCTCCGTGCC
>JAFKFP010000250.1 GCA_017308185.1 bacterium
GCGGCGACAACATCCGCGCCTACTACGCTCGCCCGCTCGGCGCCGGGCCCGTTCCCGGCGTTGTGCTCGTACACCACGCCCCCGGCTGGGACGAATGGTACAAGGAAGCGACGCGCAAGTTCGCCTACCACGGCTATGCCGCTATCTGCCCCAACCTCTATGAGCGCGTCGGCCACGGCACGGTCCAGGAAGTCGGCGCGAAAGTGCGCGAACAGGGCGGCGTCCCCGATGACGAGGTCGTCGGCGATCTCGTCGCCGCCCGCGACTACCTCCGCGCCCAGCCTTACCAGAACGGCAAAATTGGCCTTATCGGCAGCTGCTCCGGCGGCCGCCACACCTTCCTCACCGTGTGCCGCACCGACGGTTGGGATGCCGCCGTGGATCAGTGGGGAGGCGGCGTCGTTATGGCACAGACCGACCTGACCGAGAAGCGGCCGGTCGCCCCTATCGACCTCACCGCGGACCTTTCATGCCCGCTCCTTGGCCTCTTCGGCAACGAAGACCGCTCGCCCACCGCCGAACAGGTCGACCAGCATGAAGCCGAACTCAAACGCCTGGGCAAGAACTACGAGTTCCACCGCTACGATGACGCTGGCCACGGCTTCTTCTACCACCACTCGCCCATGTACCGGCAGGCCCACGCCGTCGACGGCTGGGAGAAGATCTGGGACTTTTTCGGGAGATACCTGAGCTAGCGCCCTGGCCAGGGGGTCGATTTGGGCGATCGTCGTCCCGGCGTGGCGACGGCAACATATGTCGCCAAGTGGCGCCCGCGGCTATCCTCGAACGATGTTGACCGTATACGAGGCCGCCGGAGGTGAAGCAGCCATGTTGCGGTTGGCCGCCGCATGGCATGCACGCGTCATGGCCGACGAGGTGGTCAGCCACGCGTTCAGTCACGGGTTTCACCCGCGTCACACGGAGAGACTGGCCGCATATTGGACTGAGGCGCTCGGTGGCCCGCCCCGTTACTCGGAGAACTACGGCAACGAGACTGCCGTCGTGAAAATGCACAGCGGCAACGGACCGCACAGTGAGATGGATCGAAGGGCCATAGCGTGTTTCGACCAGGCACTGTCTGATGCTGGCCTGGCCGCCGATGAGCGGTTGCGGGACGCCCTGCACGATTACTTCGCGTGGGCGACAACGACCACCATGGCTCGCTACCACCACTCTGCAGACGATGTTCCTACCGGCCTCGCGATCCCGCGCTGGTCATGGGACGGTCGCATAGCGGGACCGCACTAGGCAACGAACGTTCGGCGCCCTGCAGGGTCCCCAAGCTCGACCTCACGCTCGTTCACCTGAGAGCGGGCCGCCGAGTGTGCCACTCCGTCGCCTGTTCGTAGGCCCACCCGGCACGCAGCACGGTCGCTTCATCGAACGGGCGTCCCGCGAGTTGCAGGCTGATCGGCAGTCCGTCGGCGTCGAAGCCACACGGCAGCGCGAGCGCTGGCAGGCCGGCCACGTTGAACGGCATCGTGAGGCTGGCGAACGCTCCCCCAGGCGTCATCTCCGTGTCACCAACCATGACCTGCTCCTCGCCGATGATGCTCGCGGTCCGCAGGGTCGTGGGCGTCAGCATCACGTCCACATCCTCGAACGCCTTCCGGAACAACTCCTTTACGCGGTACGAAGCCCGGTATGCCCGCGTCAGGCCTATGGCATCCGGGAGCGGGGCCGAGAGCACTGACTGCAGGTCCGAACCGAAGTCGCCTTTCCGCGTGGCAAACGCCTCACCGTGGTATTCCTGCCCTTCGGCGACGACCAGCGGCCAGGCCATGTTGACGACGTCGCGCGTCACTTCGGGCTCGATGTCCCGCACGACCGCACCCAGGCGCCGAAACTCCTCGATCGCCTCTTCGACGGCGCTCCGGACTTCATCCTGTAGCAGCCCGAAGAAGAATGCTCGCGGCACCCCGACGCGCAGCCCGCGGACGCCGTTGCGAAGCGTGGTGCGGTAATCCGGGACTGGGACAGGTACCGTGCTGAAGTCTGCAGGGTCGTACCCCGCGATCGTCTGCAACACAATCGCGGCGTCCTCCACGCTCTTCACGATCGGCCCCGGGTGGTCGAGCTGCCATGACATCGGGAAGACGCCCTGCTTGCTCACCCGTCCGAACGTCGGCTTCAGTCCAACACAGCCGCACAGTGCCGCCGGGATTCGGATACTTCCCCCCGTATCGGTGCCCATGGTGCCCGCCGCCATCTGCGCCACGATTGCCGCGCCGGAGCCGCCGCTCGAACCGCCCGGGATGCGGTCGAGGTCCCACGGGTTGTGCGTGGCGCCCCAGTGCGGGTTGTTCGTCGTCGTCCCCCAGGCGTACTCGTGGGTGTTCGTCTTCCCGAGCAGCACCGAGCCGGCCTCGCGCAGCTTCCGCGCCGCCGTCGAATCCTGCGCCGGCACGTACTCCGCATGGACCTTCGAGCCCGCGGTGCTGCGGATGCCGGCGGTTTCATACAGGTCCTTCAGCGCGATCGGGATCCCGTGCAGCGGCCCTCGATAGGTCCCGGCCACGATCTCGTCCTCCGCCGCCTTCGCATCCGCGCGCGCCCTATCGGCAGTCACCGTAATGTAGGCGTTCACGGTGGGTTGAAGCGCCTCGATCCGGCCAAGGTACACTTCCGTCAGCTCCACGGGAGAGAGCGACTTCTTTTCAATCGACTCCGCAGCCTCTGCGATCGTCAGTCCCGTAAGCTCGTTCGTCACTGCGCAATGCCCCCGGTGGTTAGGTCTGGATCGCATCCTACGCGGTCGCTGCATGCTCGTCCCGCATCAGCCTGGCCCGCGGCCATAACGATTTTCGACCGATGCGACATAAAGCAGTATTTACCTCTTCCGCTCCTGTTTTCCGTGTGCTACGTTACGAGTCCGGCTGAGAGGGGGTAGTTGTCGGCGGGGTGGCCGGTGTACACATGGCCTTGATGCCATCTCCCATTGCATCAAGCCCATCTGCTTCGGTAGACGCGTGTACCTCGGCTAGATGACTACCTCCTTTCAGCCCTCTTGGTGCTCAAACGAGGCCCCTCTCCCTTTCGGAGAGGGGCCTCTCTTCGTCGGTCGGCGTCCGCGCAATCGTGAACGCCTGCCTCCTATCGCTCAGGCGGTGATGGGCTGGACGACGAGTGTCTGGAGTTGCGAAGGGTCATCGCCCGGTTCGTTCAGGTAGACCTCGCACGGTGGGCCGGCTCGTTCGCGCCCATGCTCAGTGAGCCATGTCTCGATCGCGTCGTAGACAGGGCCAACCTCATCATATGGACCCGTGTGGAGTACCTGGACGGCGGGACCGGCCGGCAGTTCGATTGCCTGGATATCTCCGCGGCCAGCCACCGGTGCCGCGAGCGGAAAGACCGCCTCGACATCGACGCCCTCGGCATCGACGGAATGGTAGCGGGCCAAAGGTGGGCCGGCTATCTGGCCCCCTACCGTGCCCACATATGCGCCAAGTTCGGCGAAGGCTTTGCCAAAGAAGCCTGCGAGGTCTGCCATGGGCAGGGTTCTCCGAATGGCGACACCATGTCGGGCGGAGAGCGTGGTTTCCTGTAGCTGAGAATCCATGAGAGGCTCCGTGGCCACATGCGGCCGATTCCCATTCGATCACGGGCGCGGGCCCGTGTGCAGCGTCGTTCGGCCCGGAAATCCGAGGCAAGTAGTGCAGATCTTGTGGCCGCGGGCGTGAACCCCCACCCGGACTCCACGATGGCAGCCTGCCCGGCGCGTTCGTGCCCTCCCGCTCGCATCCGGTGACACGCCTCTACCTCATCCGCTACGCTCTTCGCATGGCTGCGAAGTCGGTAGAGATCGAAGTGGCTGGCCGCGTTGTCACGATCACCAATCCGGACAAGGTCTACTTCCCCGAAACCGGCTACACCAAGCTGGACCTCGTCCACTACTACCAGGCAGTCGCCGATGGGGCGTTGCGCGGTGTGATGCGCCGCCCCATGGTCCTGAAGCGCTTCGTCAACGGCATTACCGAGAAGCCCTTTTTCCAGAAGCGCGCTCCCGCGAATCTGCCGCCGGGGATCGAAACTGCGCTTGTGCACTTCCCGAGCGGTCGCAGCGCGGACCTTGTGGTCTGCGATGACGCGGCCGACTTGCTCTGGGTCATTAACCTGGGGTGCGTTGATCTCAACCCCTGGCCCGTCCGCTCGGACGATCTCGATCACCCCGATGAACTGCGCGTCGATCTCGACCCCACCCCCGAGGCCACGTTCGCCGATGTGAAAGCAGTGGCGCGCGTCGTCGGCGATGTGCTCGAAGAGCTTGGCTATCGCGCCTTCCCGAAGACTTCGGGGTCTCGCGGCATCCACATTAATCTGCGCATCGAACCGAAGTGGGACTTCGGGCAGGTGCGCCGCTGCGCGCTCGCGCTCGGTCGCGAAGTCGAACGGCGCGTGCCCGCGCTCGCGACCACCAGGTGGTGGAAGGAGGAACGCCACGGCGTCTTCCTCGACTACAACCAGAACGCACGCGACCGTACGGTCGCCTCGGCCTATAGCGTCCGTCCCACACCCGATGCGCGCGTCTCGTGCCCTATCGAGTGGGACGAATTGCCGGATGTCGAACTTGCCGATTTCACGATCAAGAACGTGCCCGAACGTTTCGCCACAAGGGGCGACCCGGCAGCCGGGATTGACGACCACGCCTATTCGCTCCAACCGCTGCTCGACCTCGTGGCCAAACACGAATCCGAGGGTGAAGGTGACGCCGCCTGGCCCCCGCACTATCCCAAGGCCGAGGGCGAGCCCGACCGCGTCCAGCCAAGCAAGCGCAAGAAGCCCGCGAAATCCTAGATGGCGTCAGCCAACCACCACGTTCCACTCACGGATGCGGTGGTCACTCACGACACCGTTTGCCACATACGGGTCGGACGTCACGAATGCCTCCGCTGCCGCGCGTTCGGTGAACACCAGCGCGGCCCCATCGAGCGGGTCGGTGTATGCGCCGGCCATCACGAGCTTGCCATCCTGGTGCAGTCCCTGGAGAAGCGAAAGATGCGCCGCTCGGTGAGGCGCCCGGCGCTCTGCCACGTCCGCCACGTAGTCATAGAAGAGGATGTAGTACATCCTGCGATCCTACACGGGCGTCACGACATCGTCAGTGCCAGCCGAACCGAAACTGCTGCCAGAGCCGGTTCGCGATCCGGTCGGGTTCAGCTTCCACACCGTAACGCGCGAAGAATGTCGCGACTCGGGCGATGTCCCGTTCGAGCAGGGAACGCGCCGAGGTGTTCGACCGCGGATCGACCGATTGCGGGAAGTCGATCACCACGAGCCGCCCATCGTGGCAGAGAATGTTGAACGACGACAGGTCCCCGTGCACCACGTTCTCTCGCAGCCAGAGTTCGATGTTCCACAACACCCGGTCGAACAGCTGCCTCGCGGCGCCCTCCTCGAGGTGCGCATGCTGCAGCAGCGGAGCCGCGCCCTCCTCGTCCCCAATGAACTCCATCAGGACCGCCTGCTCTGTGCACGCGAACACTTCTGGTACGTCCGCGCCCGCGTACCCAAGATTGCTCAACGTCTCGAACTCGTGCTCGACCCAGAGCGCGGCCTGGTACTGCCGCCCGAGTTCCTTTTTCGCAGCAATCGCTGCACGCACCGTCCTGCTGCCAACCCACCGCCCCTGCTCGTACACCCCGGCCTGGGTGAAGCCGCGATGGCCCGCATCGTGATAGACCTTCGCGGCCACGAATTCGCGGTCCAGTTGCGGCCCGCCGCTGCATCGGTAAACCGTGGCCTCCTTCCCACTCTTAACCACTCCCAGGACGGCCCCAACCATCCCCTCCTCACCGAACTCTTCCATCGCCGCGATATCGGTCGCGTCCGAGGCGCGGCTTGTAAATCCCGACGCGATGGGCTCACCCCACCACGCATCCTTCTTTCCACGGGGCATGTCGTCTCCTCGCCGAACTCACGTCCGGAACTCTGCTGGTCGTTGCTTCTCGATCTCGGCCAGCCGCTCGCCCTCGGTGACAACAAAAAGGCCGCCTCGTGGCGGCCACTTTCTATCGACAGATCGTCAATCGCTAGTCGAGTGTGTCCCCGGGGCAAAGCAGCGGCAGCGTTGTGCTCATTTCATTCATCGCACTGCCTCCTCCGGGAACTCATCCCGTTTCGTTATGGCGGTAAGCATGGGGCCTCCGCAATCACCCGTCAATCCTCTGCGAACACCTGCTTCAGTTCGTACGGCGCCACTGCTTCGAACTGGTCGAACGTGCACGCTTCCGGTGGTTTGTCTGTGCGCCAGCGCTGGAACGTCGCGCCGTGCCGAAAGCGCGGCCCCTGGAGATAGTCGAACGTGACTTCGCACACGAGTTCGGGCCGCAGCCGGACCCACGAGAGGTCCTTGCCTCCACTCCAGCGGCTCGGTGCGCCTGGCGTCCGTCCCTGTCCGAAGCCCTCGCTCTCGTCTTCCGTCACGTAGGGCGTGAGCAGTTCGACCAGTTCCTTTTTGCCCTTCGCTGTGAAGCTCGACGTATGCCCGACGTGGTGCAGCACCCCGGCCTCGTCGTACAACCCCAGGAGCAGCGCCCCCACCGATGTACCCACTGCGTCCTTTCCCCAGCGGAAACCCGCCACCACCACGTCCGCGGTCCGTAAGTGCTTGATCTTGAGCATCACGCGTTTGCCCGGCTGGTATGTGTCGGTGAGCCGCTTCGCAATCACGCCATCGAAACCCGCGCCTTCGAACCGATCGAACCAGTCCTGCGCGACGCTCGAGTCAGTGGTTGCGGGCGTCACAAACAATGGCGAAGGACGGCCGCCCGCGACTGCCTGCAGCCGGCGGTGTCGCTCCCAGAAGTGCACGGGCCGAAGGTCGGCATCGCCTTCTCCAAGAAGATCGAAGGCCACGAAGACAGCAGGAGTCTCCACCGAGAGCTTCTGCACACGCGACTCCGCCGGGTGAATGCGCTGCTGCAGCGTGTCGAATTCGAGCCCGTTCGGACCCATGATCACGATCTCTCCATCGAGCACGCACGGTTCGGGCAACGCAGCCGTCAGGCCCGCTTCCACCTCCGGGAAGTAACGGTTGAGGCCCTTGCGGTCGCGGCTCTGCAAATACACACCCGTGCCATCGAAGTAGACGATGCAACGAAATCCGTCCCACTTCGGTTCGTAGAGCCAGTCAGCGTCCTGCGGGATCGTGTCGCTGAGCTTCGCGAGCATCGGGTCGATCGGTGGTTCGAGCATGATCGGAGCGCCTCCTCTCCCTTCGACTCATTGTGGCAGAAATGGCCGCGGCCTTCCCCGCCATGGGGTCGTGTCGCGAGACATCCCGCGTCATGCTACCGTTACGTTACGTGCGCACCGCCTCGCGCACCGGCCGTCTCTCTCATCGTGCCTGTCGCGCCCCGGTGTAGCAGCTTCGACCACCATATGCGGCATCGAGGTGCATCCACGACTCCAGCGCGAATCGCCGAACCTCCCCGCACGTCCGGCGCCCGCCCCGGCGCCGAATATGCCGAACTCAAACGCCGCGTCGCTGGCGCAGGTCTGCTTGACCCGCAACCCCTGTATTACTGGACGAAAAGCATCGTCGCACTGGCCACACTCGCCGCCGTCGTTGTGATCGCAGCCGTAGCCGATGCCGCGTGGATCGTTCTATTGGATGCCGTGCTCTTCGGCGTCGCAACCACGCAGGTGGCGCTCCTCGCCCACGACATTGGGCACCGGCAGGCGTTCCGTTCGAAGCGCGCGAACCGGCTCGCAAGCCTGTTCTTTGGTAACCTGCTGCTCGGCATCAGTTATACGTGGTGGCTCGACAAGCACAACCAGCACCATGCCACGCCCAACAGCATGGAGGACGACCCCGACGTCAACTTCCCCATGCTCGTGTTCGATTCAGACCAGATTGCTGCCAAGCATTGGGCATTCAAGCCAGTGATTGCGATCCAGGCCTACCTGTTCCTGTTCTACCTGCCGTTCCAGGCGGTCGGCATGCGCCTCGGCAGTATCGAACACTTCGTCCGCGGCAAGCCAAGGCAGCCGGTGGTCCAGGCACTCGCCATGGCGAGCCACTTCGTGCTCTTTGCCATCCTCCTCATCGCCATCGGCGATTGGCCGCTCGCGATCGGGTTCGCCATCATCAGCCAGGTCACGTGGGGGCTCTACAACAGCTCCGTCTTCGCTTCGAACCACAAAGGCATGGCGATCATCAAGCCAGGCGAGCGCATGGACTTCCTGCACGAGCAGGTGCTCACCTCGCGCAACGTCGATGGCCACCGCTTCACCGATTTCTGGTATGGCGGCCTGAATTACCAGATCGAGCACCACCTTTTTCCCACCATGCCGCGCAACCGCCTCGGCGAAGCCCAGGTCATCGTCCGCCAGTTCTGCGCCGAACGGGGCATCGCCTACTAGTCGACGGGGCTGTTCGCGTCGTACCGGGAAGTGTTCAGCGCGCTGAACCGGGCAAGTGCACCGCTGCGGGGTGGGTAGCGGCGAAACGCCGCGCCCAACGACATCACCGCGTAGGCCGACGCTGCCAGTCCGATGACGACAGCTGCCACCCGGGAGATATTCTAATCATCTGACTTCCCCTCTGGACATGTTGGAGCTTTTGAAGGATTAATAGACGAACTGTCTAGCTCGCCACCCAGTTGCGTTGCCGTGATGCCTGGGACGAATTGTTCAATTGAGCCTTTTCCCAATCCGTATAGATTGCGACGCTCCGAAGGCCCGTCCAACGCGCTATGCTGGTATACTGAACTGTCATCTGGCACTCGATCTCTAGCCAAGGCCCGGAAGTGTCGATTGGGTTGGTCCATACGGCTTCCAGCGCTACAAGCTTGGTGCCACGCTCGCTTGTTTCAGCGCGCACGTCAGTGAAGTCGAAGGGCTGGCCGCCGGTGAGTTTCGCCAGTCGGCCGTCCTCGGTGATGAGTTTCCGGATCCGTGAAAGGTCATCCGAGCTCACAGGTACGGGCGTTGGGTGCGTGCCGGTAGGGCCAACGGGGATGGCCGTGAGATTGGCTGGTGGTAACCCGTTGCCAGAGTCCCTCGTCGCCGCCAACACTGTCAGCGCGGTGCCCGCCGCAACGGCCAGAATTACCAGGCTGGCAAGAAGCCTTGGATGGGCAATGTGGAATTTCACCTGCTCTCCTCCTCCCTCTCATCAGTCAGCTGGAAAGCGAAGTGATCGTCGCGGGGCTTATAAGGTGCTTTCAATCCCGCTCTTCGGCCCGAGCCGTTCGGCCTTAGTGGTTACCCTTGCGTTCTCCATCCTGTAACCACCGCACGACCGCTGCCACGCGCCCGCTTACTCCGAGCTTGAGGTAGATGGTCGCCGCGTAGTTCTTCACCGTTGCTGGCCTGAGCTGTAGGCGTGACGCGATCTGCTTCGTCGCGAGCCCCTCCGCCATCAGCGCGATAACTTCCAGTTCGCGTGGACTCAACGGCGCCATGGCGCTCTTGCCCCCGCCTTGGGATGTTCGCATCATACACCGTTGTCATTGCGTGCAATAGGAATGCTTGGACTCGCCCCCACAAAGTCGCCAAAATACCCCCGAAATGGTATACTGTCCCTAGCGGTTTCTGCGCCCGCACCTCGCGCACGGAGTGCCTGTGTCCCTCGAACCAACCTCCGCTAACGTCCGCCCAGTCATCATCGAAGACGAGATGCGGACGAGCTACCTCGATTACGCGATGAGCGTCATCATCGCGCGTGCCCTCCCCGATGCGCGCGACGGCCTCAAGCCGGTCCAGCGCAAAATCCTCTGGGGCATGTTCGATGGCGGCGCGCGCGCAGGCACCGCCTATCGCAAGTCCGCATCTATCGTCGGCGACGTGCTTGGCCGGTACCACCCCCACGGCGACGGCCCGGTCTATGACGCCATGGTGCGCATGGCACAGGAGTTCTCCCTCCGCTATCCGCTCGTTGATGGGCAGGGCAACTTCGGCAGCGTCGATGGCGACCCACCCGCCGCCATGCGATACACCGAAGCCCGCATGGCCCCCATCGCCGAGGAACTCCTCGCCGATATCGACCAGAATACGGTCGACTTCCAGGACAACTACGACGGCCGTCACCGCGAACCCGTCATTATGCCGGCGCGCATTCCGAACCTGCTCCTCAACGGTTCATCCGGCATCGCCGTGGGCATGGCCACGAACATCCCGCCGCATCACCTGAACGAACTGTGCGACGCGGTCGCCATGCTCATCGATAACCCGAACGCGACGCTCGACGACCTGCTCACGGTCGTCCACGGCCCCGATTTCCCGACCGCGGGCATCGCGCTCACCGGCAAGGACGGCGCACAGGTCCGCCTCGCCTATGGCGAAGGTCACGGCCGCGTCATCCTCCACGCCCGCACGAACATCGAAGAATCGAGCCGCGGCCGCACCGCCATCATCGTCACGGAACTCCCGTACCAGGTGAACAAGGCGAACCTCATCGAGAAGATCGCCGACCTCGTCCGCGACCGCAAGATCGAAGGCATCGCCGACCTTCGCGACGA